>JAKSIF010000003.1 GCA_024398965.1 Fibrobacter sp.
GCAGCGGCGACGTAAGCTCCTCTAGCAGCAGCGTTCCTGGCTCCTCCAGCAGTTCTACCGAAGGCTCCAGCTCCAGTAGCGAGGCAGGTTCCTCTAGCTCCAGCAGCGGCGACGTAAGCTCCTCTAGCAGCAGCGTTCCTGGCTCCTCCAGCAGTTCCACCGAAGGCTCCAGCTCTAGTAGTGAGGCAGGTTCCTCCAGCTCCAGTAACGAAGAAAAACCCACCACTGTACAGCAGTTACAGCCAGAGTTTGGTATGAAGCTTGAGGTTAATGGACTCCGCGTTGGTATATCCAGCACGCAGAACGGAATTGTCTCGATATATGATCTCTTGGGTCATGTAGTCGCAAGGCTATATGTTACAGCAAATACAGAAACTTACTATGTAATGCCATATCCAGGAAAGTATATCATCAAGCAGAACGGTGTAATACGTTCGTTTAATGTTAGGTAGCGGCACTTCCATTTCGCTGTAAAAAATAAAAGCCCGAACATGAAATGTGTTTCGGGCTTTTTTAATGTAGAGTTTTACAGATTTATGTAATGACTTTTGATTAAATAAAATCTTCCACCTTCACCGGTTCTTCATTCAAAAGGGCCTCGGTCAAGGTGCTGCCCTTGTAGGTCAGTTTCAGGCTGAAGAAGGGCTCGCCCCGTTCCAACAGGGCCAAAAAGATCAGGTCGCCGTCCCAGTGGGGGAGTTTCGCAACGTCTGCCTTCGGAACCCATTCCAAGTTGCCTTCGTCACACTCCTTGATTTCGCCGGTCCATTGGGTTGCTGTAAACAGGTGCATAAACTCGGTCTGGTCCATGCCGTCGCTAATGAAGGTTACGATGCCGCGGTACCTGGGCTTAATCAAGGTTAGTCCGGTCTCTTCCATCGCTTCGCGCTTGATGCAATCCTCGGGGGATTCCCACTCCTCGAACTTTCCGCCGATGCCAATCCACTTGTCCTTGTTGATGTCATTCTTTTTCTTGACACGGTGGAGTAGCAGATACTTGTCATCTTGCTCGATGTAGCAGAGGGTGGTGTTTAGCATAATTATGAATTATGAGTTATGAATTACGAGAGTTTGTCGTTTTCGTTGCGGAGGCCGTCAAGGCTTTCTGTGATAGAATTCAGCACCAATTCTTGCTTGCCTTCCATGGCTTCAAAACGTTTACGCAGCCAGTTGATGAGGGCGTAGGCGATAGGTGTTGCGCAGATGGCTTCAATAGCAAGCTTGCCCGGGAACTGCACCACGATCATGCTGATTAGGTCGTTGGTGGGCACCGTGCCAGCAAAGGCGATCAGCACAAAGATGCTGGTGTCTACGATGTAGCCGAAAAGGGAACTGCCGATGGTTCGCACCCAAAGAAGCCTGCGTCCGGTCTTCTCGCGAATCTTCACCATGGTCCAGGCGTTGGTCAATTCCCCAAGCAAAAACGCAATGAGGGAAGCCACGGTGATTCTCGGTACGAAACTGAAAATGGTGGAGTAGGCGCTGGCCGTTTCTTCCGTAAAGTCGGGGTAGGGGAGTGTGGTACCGATGAAGGTGAATACCGCCATGAACACCTGGCAGAAGAAGGTGAGCCAGATAACCTTGCGAGCTGTCTTGAATCCCCAGATTTCTGTGAGAACGTCCCCAAGCATATAGGCCAGGGGGAAGGTGATGGTTCCGGCATCGAAAATGGTAATGCCGCAGACCGACAGCAGTTTCACTGCCATCACGTTTGATGTCAAGTAGCAGGCCACCATCAGGCCGGCAATGACTACCAATGGGGAGAAGGGATCCTTTTTTGCGCCGATATCAAAATCAGACACATTATTAGGGACGGTTTTATCAAGGTTTTCCGAAACTTGTTTCATAGTCTAGGAAAAGTTAGAAAAAATATCCGAGATGATTTGATTATTCTATTTTAGAGTTGTTTTGTTTGAGTTTTTTACACTTGTGACGTATGTTTGTATATCTTTAATCTTACAAATATTTTTCACGGGTCTCAGTTTTACTTTTGGGGAGAAAGGTTGATGCAAAAACGAGTCTTTTCCTTTGTAGATACGGTTAGTTTTAAAAAGGAACTGTCTAAGTTCAAGGAATCGTATAGCTCAACGGCGCAGGGATCCCTCTTTTTCCATATCCATTCCGCCGTAATCGACGAGGCTCGCCTTAGGTCTGTCTGGACTTCCATCGAAGAGGTTTTTCCCGGTGTACCCTGGCTGGGAAACTCCACCAGCGGAAACATTGTGGATTGTAAACAGTCCGCCGAAATCTCTGTTACCGCAACTTTGTTTGAGAAAGCATCAACACGCTTCAAGTTGTTCCAGTACGACATGAAGTCTACGTCCGTAGAAAAGATAGCCCAAAGCATTGTTGCTGACGCTCAGAATAATCCGTGGGTCAAGGCTATCGAGATGCACTACACCATTTCCGATTTCTCCACTACAAAGATTTGCGACGGATTGCATGGCCTACGTAACGACATCCAGGTTTTTGGTGGAATAGTCTGCTCCATGGATATCACCAGTTCTGATTCCTGCGTGTTCTCTTCCGTTGGGGGATTCAATCCCCATGGTCTGTTGATCATGTTCTATGGAGGCGATGAATTCTTTGTGGAGTCTATCAAGATCAGCGGTTGGAAACCTCTTGGCAGAAATTTTCACGTGACCCGGGCCAACGGAAGTACTCTTTACGAACTGGGTGGCGTTCCTGCCTATGACATATACCGCAAGTATTTGAATATCGGCAACGATGAGAACTTTTTCTACAATGCCCTCGAATTCCCCTTGCTGTATGAACACAATGGCACAACCATTGTACGTGCTCCTGCGGCAAGTAATCCCGATGGCTCCTTGAACATGTCCTCGGATATTGATGTAGAGTCCATTGTGCGCTTGTCCTATGGCGAACCCCAGACGATTCTCGAAAGCATCCGCCAGGAAGGTGAAAGAATTAAGAAGTTCAAACCGGACATGATGCATATTTTCTCCTGTGCAGCGCGAAAGGCCTTCTGGTCCAGTCACGAGCCGACCTATGAACTTCTGCCTCTTAAGAACATCGCAGAAAGCGTGGGGTTCTTCTCCCATGGCGAATTTATCCGCGAAAAAGGTCATCTGAACCAGCACAACATCACCTTGGTGATTGCGTCCATGCGCGAAGGCTGCGGTAGGGAAGAACTAACAGCAGCAGAATCTACTTCTAAGAAACAGTCTAAGCTGCCATTGGCTGCCCGTATGGCCACCTTCATTCGCGAGACCTCCTTTGAGTTGGAGGAGATGAACAGCAAGCTTCAGGTATTCAACCGTCAGCTTCAAGATCTTGCTACTACGGATAGTCTTACTGGCCTCGAAAATAGACTGGCCTTTGATGAAATGCTTAAAGGCATTAGCAACGAAGAAGATTTAAGTGCAAACTGGGTCATGGTGATGATAGACGTGAATGGCCTGAAGTATACCAACGACACCTTTGGCCATTTGGCTGGAGATGCCTTGATTGTTGCTGCGGGCAAGGCCATTTCCTCTGCGTTTGCCGATGTAGGATCTTGCTTCCGAATCGGTGGTGATGAGTTTGTGGTGCTGGTGAAGGCCGACCACGAACAACTTTATAGACTTAGGAACAAACTGAAAAAATCGGTAGACGAATACAACAAGGATGCTCTCTACAGACTTTCCATGGCCATAGGTGAAAGTTTCTTGAAAAACGACATGGGCGTCCGCAAGTCCATCTGTGACTGGAAACTGGATGCCGACCTGAACATGTATCACGACAAGGTGAGCTCTCACCACAGTCGTGAGACTAGTGAAAACCAGAACCTGAGGGAACTGGTTTCCTGCTTGAATTCTATCGAGGAAGCCAAGGATTCCTATACGGCTCATCACTCCGACCGCGTGCAGGAAATTTCCAATATGCTTTCCAAGGCTCTTGGACTTTCTGAGTCAACCCAGCACTTGATTTCTGATGCAGCCTTGTTGCACGACATTGGCAAGGTCGGCGTTAGCGATGCCATCCTTAGTAAGCCGGGCAGATTGACTAACGAAGAATTTTCTGTTATTAAGCAGCACCCCGTTATTGGTGCTAGAATCCTGATGCAGTCCAACTATACTCAGGAACTGGTTCAGATTGTGCTTCATCATCACGAACGTTACGATGGTCACGGTTATCCGGAGGGCCTCGCTGGCGATGACATTCCTATTGGTGCCCGCATTATTGCCATTGCGGATTCCTTTGATGCAATGACAAGCAAACGCTGCTATCGCGACGCCCTTTCCCTGGATTTCTGCCGTTCAGAAATCGAGAAGAATGTGGGCGTAATGTACGATCCGGCTATCGCCAAGGTTGCCTTGGATCACTGGGATGAAATTGCGGATAAGCAGCTGGTCATGATGAGTGGCCATACCCGTCGATAGACAGGATTCTTATTCGTGTATTTCCAGGGGCAATCCGTCGGGATCGCTGAAGAAAGTCATTTTCTTTCCGGTGTAGTCGTCCACGCGAACAGGTTCCGTTGCGATTCCCAAGGCGTTCAGCTCTGCAACGGTTGCATCTACGGATTCTACGTGGAATGCCAGGTGACGAAGGCCGTTTGCCTCGGGGTAGCTGGGGCGGGGCGGCCTACCCGGAATGATGAACAGTTCCAACTCCATGCCGTTTAACTGCAGGTCAATCTTGTAATCTCCGCGTTCTGTACGGTAATTTTCGCGGATGATTTTAAATCCCAGAAGGTCCACATAAAAATGCTTGGACTTCTCGTAATCGCTGCCGATGATGGCGATGTGATGGACTTGTGTAAGGTTCATAAATTGCTCGTCAGTTGAATTCCTTGACGAAAGTAGATTTTGTTTCGACGAATCGCAAATCCGTATTCGAAAAAAAAGCCTATATTAGAGCTATCGGGGTTAGCTTATGAAATGTCCTTCCTATAAATTCCTTGGTTTATTTGCGGGCCTGTTCTGCTTTGCCATGAATAGCCATGCCCAGCTTGTGTTGTTGCCAGTCCAGTCGGATTCTTTGGTTAATCCAAATCTTGATGGACCTGTCCGTTTCGACAAGAATCCTCAAATCGTCGAGTCACAAAGCACTGGCCTTGGATTTAATGTTGCCGTGGACGATACGGTAGGGGCGGATAAGTTTTACATAGGCAAAGACTCTCTTGCCATGTATTGCAAGACGACCGTTGTCCAGGGACGCAAAAAGAAAAAGGAAAAACGCTACTGCTGGATTCCCGAAATTCCAGAGGCTGTGCAGAAGCCCGTAAAAGAGATTAGCTGTACCGATGACTGTCCCATCACTGAAGAAAGCTGGGACCGTGAACAGAAAATGAAGGAACGCAAAAAGGACTGGCGTGATCCTCTCGAAAGGGACAGGGATCGGGAACGTAGGACCGCTTTTCGTGTGATGTTGAAAGCAGCGCCTTTTATGGCGGCAGGGGCTTTGTGTCATCTTGATGCGAGTTGCTCAGAGTAATCTGAATCGAAAAAAAATGACCCGCTTTGAAGCGGGCCTTTTTTGAATTGTCATTCTCGCGAAGGCGAGAATCTAACGTTAATGCACGCCGTTGCCTTCCGGAACGTCGCAGGTTACGGCCTTGCCGCCGATTTCCAACGCGATGGGTGCGGCACCTTCGCCGGCAGTGCAGAACACTTCGCCGTTTTTGACGGAGAGAGCGATCTTGTCGAAATCCTTCAGCTTCAGTTCGCGAGGCTCGCTGGGAGAGACGCCCTTGAACAGTGCGCGGTCACCGGGCTTTGCTCCTTCAGGTACGGCCACCAGGCGGCACTTGTGGGTTTCCGGTTCTAGGTCGCCTGCGAAGAGCATGCCTGCGCTCATGATGCCGCGGAGGGGTGCGGGCTTCAGGTTTGCAAACAAAAGAATCATGCGGTCCTTAAGTTCAGAAGCTTCGTAGCTAGCCTTCAGGCCGGAGCAAACGGTGCGGAGTTCGCCTTCGCCTGCGTCCACCTTCAGAACGTAGAGGGAAGTTGCATCCGGGTGGTCTGCCACTTCCACGATCTTTGCTGCGCGAAGGTCCATGGCGGCAGGAACATCTGCTGCGGTCAGGGGCTTGTTCTGCTTGGGCTTGGCCTGCTGCTGTTGCTGCTGGGGCTTCACTTCTTCTTCGATGCGGGGGAACAGGGGCTTGCCTTCACCGAAAGCTTCGCCACCCTTCATGAGACCCCAGACCAGGTCTTCAGCGCTGGTGAACTTGGTGCCCAGCATAGTAAGGCCTTCTTCAGCCTTGGTGGGGATCACCGGCCACAGCATGCAGAGGCTGAGTCGCACGGCTTCGGCTGCCACATAGAGAACGGTTGCCAGTTCATCCTTGGCGGCCGGGTCCTTGGCCAGCTTCCAGGGAGCCTTGATTTCGAAGTAGCGGTTGATGCTACGGACCAGACTCATGATGTTTTCGATAGACTGGGAAAGACGTGCCTGGGGCAGATCCTGCTTGATGTCTTCGATAACCTTCTTGGCCAGGTTCATCACGTCGTTGGCGGCGTCATCCATAACGACAGCTGCGGGGAGCTTGCCTTCGAAGTTGGTGAGCACCAGCTTGTGGACGCGGTTCAGAACGTTACCCAGGTCGTTTGCCAAGTCGGCGTTAATGCGACGGACAAAGGAATCGTGGGTGAAGTTTGCATCCTGGCCAACCACCATTTCGCGGGCCAGGTAGTAGCGGAAGGCGTCGTCGCCGTACTTTTCCATGTAGTCCATGGGCTTTACGACGTTACCGGCGGACTTACTCATCTTTTCGCCGCCGTTCACCAGCCACCAGCCGTGGGCCAGAATATGCTTGGGCAGAGGAATGTCCAGGGCCATGAGCATGGTGGGCCAGTACACGCTATGAGTGGTGAGGATGTCCTTACCGATCAGGTGGTAGGTGGCGGGCCAAATGGGGGTGCCGTCGGCAAAAGTCTTGTGGAAGGCGGTGGAGGCGCTCACGTAGTTGAGCAAGGCGTCGAACCACACGTAGGTTACGTAGTCGCCATCGAAAGGCAGAGGAATGCCCCAGCTAAGGCGTGCCTTCGGGCGGCTGATGCAAAGGTCGTTCAGGGGCTGGCGGAGGAAGCCCAGGATTTCGTTACGACGGTAGTCGGGAACGATCCAGTCCGGGTTGTTGTTCAAGTGGTCGATGAGCTGCTGCTGGTACTTGCTCATCTTGAAGAAGTAGTTCTTTTCCTTCAGCCATTCCACCGGGCGGTGGCTAATGGGGTCGCACTTGTTTTCGTCCAGTTCGTCTTCGCCAAAGAAACGTTCTTCGCCAACGGAATACCAGCCTTCGTATTCCTTGGAGTAGATTTCGCCCTTGTCCCACAGCTTCTGCAGGCATTCCTGCACGTAAGCCTTGTGTTCGGGATAGGTGGTGCGGATAAAGAAGTCGTTGCAGATGCCCATCTTCTTCCACAGGTCTTCGAAGTGATGGTAGTATTCATCTACATGCTGCTGCGGGTCCACTTCGCGCTTGGCGGCGGCGCGCTGCACCTTCTGGCCGTGTTCGTCGGTACCGGTCAAAAAGAAGGTCTGGTAGCCAAGAATCTTGTGGAAGCGGGTAAGAATGTCTGCAAGGACGGTGGTGTAGGAATGACCGATATGAGGTGCGTCATTCACATAATAAATCGGGGTAGTAACGTAAAAGTTCTTCATGGGCCCAAATTTAGTAAATATTCCAAAGATGAAGAGGCTTGAAACCTGGACCCTAGGTTAGCTGTCTGGATATTCTAAGAAAGAAAAAAATATTTCATTTTTTTGTACTATTGCTTCAAAAATTGCATATATTGGAATTATTCCAAGTTGGAATACTTGGGTATTAGAAGAGGATGGAATATGAATCGTTACGACTTGGTTTTGCTGGGTCTTATATTGGAACACGAAAGCAGCGGTTATGATATTATTACCGCGATTCGTGAACGTGAACTGGACCGCTGGGCAAACCTGAGCACCTCTACGGTGTACAATCGTCTGACTACGCTCGAAAAGAACGAGTGTATCGTGGGCCGTACCGAACGTGACGGAAACCGCCCTGAACGAGTCGTGTTCAATATTACCGAAAAGGGTAGGGACGTTCTCAAGAAGGAAGTTCTCAAGCACCTGACCGGTTTTAACGACGACCCTCGTACCCTGGGCTTTGCTTTCCTTTTCGGCGCCGACAACAAGGAACTGATCCGTACCCTGGAGGCTCATGAACGCCGCCTTGTGGCTGAAATTGAAAATTTGGAGAAGATGATTGCGGAAGAACCGCGCCCCACGCTCTATCCGGAAGGCCCGTTCCTGAACTGCATGAGCCGCGACCACATTCTGGTGGAACTGAAGTACGTGCGTGCAGCAATCGGCATTTTACGTGACCCGATCCGCAACAAGAAGCTGGATGGTTATTTCTATATCAATTTCGGTAACCGCCCCTTCGAAAACTTCAAACAGAATGAATTAAAGGAATCTTCCGAAGTAAAATAGGTGACTTTTATAGGAGGTCATAGGGGTAGCCTATCCCTGCCTCCATTTTTTATTTCTAGATTTTAAACGGAAAATGGTGTGGACGAAATTTGAACCGTCAAAAGTCTCATAATTCGTAATTCATACCTCGTAATTTTTAAATCACAACCCCTCTATAACGGAGATAAAATGGCTACAACAAAGACAAAGAAGCCCGCTGCAAAGAAGGTGTCCGCTAAGGCCGCCGCCAAGTACGGTTACTTCGATGACGCTGCTAAAGAATACGTTCTCACCAACCCGGCAACCCCGATCAAGTGGTGCAACTACGTTGGTACCCTGAACTTCGGTGGTATTGTTGATACTACCGGTGGTACCCTGGTTTGCAAGGGCGACCCCGCTCTGAACCGTATTACCAAGTACATCGCTCAGATGCCTTGCTCTGACTTCAAGGCAAGCACTGTTTACATCCGCGTTAAGGATGCTAAGGGTGGCTACAGCGTGTTCTCTCCGTTCGTGGTTCCGACCCTCACCAAGATGGACAAGTGGGAATGCCACGTTGGTCTGTCCTACATGCGTTGGATCGCTGAATGCCAGGGCGTTCGCACTCAGGTCACCATCTTCGTTCCGACCGGATCCAACACCCTCCTCCAGGACATCCAGGTTACCAATATCTCTAAGGCCGCTAAGGAAATTGATATTGTTCCCGTTTACGAATTCAGCCACTTCGAAGCTGAAAAGCAGCTCACCAACGCTGACTGGGTTCCCCAGACCATGACCCTCAAGGCTCATCCGGAAAAGGATGGCTGCCTGGTTCTCGAACAGTATGCTTACATGAAGCGTGACTTCGCCGTGAACTACGTTACCGCCAACGGTAAGGTTTCCTCCTTCGATGGCGACCGCCGCGTATTCCTCGGCTCCAACGAAATGGGCTCCTGGGCTGCTCCGCTCTCTCTCGCTAACAAGGAACTTTCCAACTCTGAATGCGACCGTGGCGACAACATCGCTGCTCTCATGATTCACGCTGGCAAGGTTGCTGCCGGCAAGACTTTCCGTACCTGCACTCAGCTCGGTCAGGAACAGTCTCTCAAGGTTGCTAACAAGGCTATCAAGAAGTACCGCGACCTCAAGAACGTCGACAAGGCTTTCGCAGAACTGGCTCAGTTCTGGGTCAAGTACCTCTCTACCATCCAGGTGGAAACCCCGGATGCAGCATTCAACTCCATGGTGAACGTGCACAATCCTCGTCAGTGCCACACCACCAAGAACTGGTCTCGTTACCTGTCCCTGTACCAGCTGGGCTACGGCACCAGCCGCGGTATTGGTTACCGTGACTCCAGCCAGGACCTCATGGGCGTTATGAGCCACATGCCGGAAGAAGCTCTGGAACTCGCTAAGAACCTTCTCTCCGTACAGCGCCCCGAAGGTAACGCAATGCACCAGTACGCTCCGCTCGCTCTTGCTGAAGATAACGGCAACGAAGCTAACGCCGGTGACTCCCGCGAAAAGGCTGGCGTCAAGGACGAAAAGGGCAATCCGATGTATGCCGACTGGTACGGTGACGACCATCTGTGGATCGTTCTCACCGTTGCTAACTACCTCAAGGAAACTGGCAAGCTCGCTCTCCTCGACGAAGAAATTCCGTTCTACGTTGCTGGCAAGAAGCGCGCTGACCGTCCGAAGGGCACTGTCCTCGAACACCTCAAGCGTTCTCTCGCTTTCACTCACTCCAACATGGGTAAGCATGGTCTTCCGCTCCTCGGCTTCGCTGACTGGAACGACTGCATGAACCTCCCGCTGGGTGCAGAATCCAACTTCAACTCCGGCTTGTACGCAAAGGCCCTTCTGGAAATGATGGACATCTGCGAAGCTACCGGCGACAAGAAGTCCCTGGACATGTACAAGAAGTGGTACGAAGAAATCAAGAAGGCCTTCAACGACAGTTCTTGGGACGGCAAGTGGTGGATCCGCTGGTTCGGCAAGGACGGCACCGCTTACGGTACCAACAAGGCTAAGTACGGCAAGATCTATTGCAACAGCCAGTCTTGGTCTGTGATTTCTGGCATCGCTTACGGCGATCGCGCAGTACAGGGCATGGACAGCCTGAACAAGCTCCTGAACACTGCTAACGGTGTGAAGAGCTCTACTCCGGGTTACCGCGGCTTCGATCCGACCGTTGGTGGCATCTCCACCTATCCTCCTGGAGCAAAGGAAAACGGCGGTATCTTCCTCCACACCAACCCGTGGGTGATGATCGCTGAAACTATCCTTGGCCGTGGCGACAAGGCATTCCAGTACTACAACCAGATCAACCCCGCTGCAAAGAACGTCAAGCTGGACGAATTCGAATCCGAACCGTACTGCTATCCGCAGAACATCCTCGGTGACGAACACAAGCAGTTCGGTATGGGCCGTAACGCATGGCTCTCCGGTACCTCTTCCTGGACCTACCAGGCTGCTACCCAGTTCATCATCGGTGTTCGCGCAAGCTTCAAGGGCCTGATCATCAATCCTTGCATTCCTTCCGCATGGGGCGAATTCAAGGTGACCCGTAAGTTCCGTGGCGCTACCTACGAAATCTCCGTGAAGAACCCGAAGCACGTCTGCAAGGGCGTTGCCAAGATGGTTGTTGACGGCAAGGAAATCGATTCCAACGTCGCACCGGTGTTTACTAGCGGCATCCACAAGGTCGAAGTAACTCTGGGCTAAAATTTCCCATAGCCGTCGCAATAGTTCGTCGTTCGCCCCCTTACGTACTACTTGTACGCTACGGGGGCTCACTCCTGCTCTTGCTAGGCTCTGAAAAATTTTCGAAGAGGAGGTTCTGGAAAGGACCTCTTCTTTTTTTTCGCATATACCCTCGCTAGGTTATCTGTGATTTTTTGAATCTGAATTGATTTAAAGAGGCTCGTCTGCAAAGACGGGCTTCTTTTTTTTTGCGTTTTTCAATAACCATTATTATTTTTTGCGTCATTTTTCTCTAAACAATGCCGCAAATTATGCGTCATTATTGTATATTTAATGACGGTAATGCTATGTATATTCACGAAAAGCCGCATTGGACTGATTTTTACTGGAACAAGGGCGAGGTTACGCCCCTGGTTGACAAGGTGCGTATTGCTCAGGGGCATCTCTACGGTCGCCTCCTTGGCCTGGGGTTTGACAAGCAACTTTCAAAAGTGGCGGAAAACCTGACCGCAGACATTATCCGTTCCTCCGAAATCGAGGGCATCGAGCTGAATATGGATCAGGTTCGTTCCTCGGTGGCAACAAGGCTTGGCATCGATGGTGACAAGGTCGCCTATTCCCGTGGGGTGGAGGCCGTAGTGGCCGTGATGATGGATGCCATGGAGCATTACGACCGCGCAATTACCGATGAAATTCTGTTCGGCTGGCAAGCGGCATTTTTCCAGGACCGTTTCAGCAACGGCGCCCGCCTGGAGGTGGGAAAGTACAGAACCTGCGAGGAGCAGGTGGTATCTGGAATCATGGGCCGCCAGAAGGTCCATTACGAGGCCCCCAAGCCGGAGCGAGTTCCTGCAGAAATGAACCGTTATATGGAATGGTTCAACGGCTTCGATAACAATTCTTGGGTGGTGCGTGCCGCCATTGCCCATTTCTGGTTTGTGAGCATCCATCCCTTTGAAGACGGCAACGGCCGCCTGGCCCGAATCCTTGCGGATATCCAGCTGGCGAAGGGGGAGGAGAGCCGCCTGCGTTTTTACAATATGTCCACCCAGATCAACAAGGACCGTAAGGAATATTACCGCCTTCTGGAGTTGACCCAGCATGGCAACGGGGATATTACCCAGTGGCTGGTATGGTTCATGAATACCCTGCTTTACTCCTTGCGCGATGCAGAAGTTTCGCTGGACCTGGTGATGAAAAAGACCTTGTTCTGGAACCGCTTTGCAGACGTTGCCGTGACGGAGCGAGAGAAGGAAATCCTGAACATCTACCTGAACGGTTACGAAGGCAAGATGAATTCCAAGAACTGGGCGAACTTTGGCAAATGCTCCTCGGATACCGCCAACCGCGACCTGCAGGATTTATGTCAAAAAGGCCTTATCAAGTGCGACGACGAAGCCGCCAAGCGTAGGACGTACCACCTGGTGCTGGAGTAGAAGTTTGCAAATTAAATTTGGAAAAAATTCCGAATTTTAATTTTTAGATTTGTCAGTAGAATTTTTGAAATTGTGGGTTAGAGGTCTCTCATGAAAAAGAATTTCCTTGCTCTTGGAACTTGTGCGTTTGCGCTGGTCTTGGGCCTTGTGGCCTGCGATGACAGCACTTCTGCGAATGGTTCGTCCGGGGATGAAAATCCCGCTGAAGTGTCTTCCTCCAGTGTCATCCCGAGTTCCTCCTCCAGTGTCATCCTGAGCGATAGCGAAGGATCTAGCAGCTCTGTGGTTTCCTCTTCAGATGTCATCCCGGGCACCGACCCGGGATCTAGCTGTTCCGTAGCAAGCTCCAGCTCAGTAACTTCCTCTAGTTCCGTGGAGTCCTCTTCGTCGGTTGCTAGCTCCTCTAGCGAGAAGAGTTCCTCTTCTATTGCTAGTAGTTCCTCCGTAAAGAGCAGCAGCTCCGTTGCATCGTCAAGTTCTGCGGAATCTTCCTCCTCCAGTGTCATTCTGAGCTCATCGAGCGAAGAATCTAGCAGCTCTGTCGCTAGTTCCAGTTCGGAAGAATCTTCAAGTTCCGTAACATCCTCTTCTTCTGTCGCAAGTAGTTCTTCTTCGAGTGTCATCCCGAGCGAAGTCGAGGGATCTAGCAGCTCCGTTGCATCTTCCAGCTCCGCGAAGTCTTCGTCGTCGGTAGCAAGTAGTTCCTCGGTAAAGAGTAGTAGCAGTGTAGTTGTTGTAAAGGGGTCCATGACCGATTCTCGCGACGGTCAAGTTTACAAGACCGTAACTATTGGCACCCAGACATGGATGGCGGAAAACCTGAACTACGCATACACTGGCGTGAAGTACAATTACAACGGTTACACCTCCGACTCCACCAGCTGGTGCTATGAAAATGAAGCTTCCAACTGCGACAAGTATGGTCGTCTTTACACCTGGAGCGCCGTGATGGACAGTGCAGCCCAGTTCAGCGTGAACGCTGGAACCCAGTGCGGCTATGGTAAGACCTGCACCCCCAACAGCCCCCACCGCGGCATTTGCCCCGAGGGCTGGCACGTGCCCACGAACGAGGAGTACAGCACTCTGTACACCTACATCGGTGGTTCCAGCACCGCTGGTTCGTTGTTGAAATCTACCAGCGGCTGGTACAGTGGCGGCAACGGTTCCGACAAGTATGGCGTCTCGGTGCTCCCCGCCGGTTACAGGAACTACAATGGCGGTTTCTACTATGAGAGCGACGACGCCGACTTGTGGTCTGCCTCTGAGTACAGTAGCAAAGGCGCGTGGTACCAGTACTTCCGCTACAATTACGACGACGCGCGCCAGCGCAACCACGACAAGTACAACGGTCAAAGTTTGCGTTGCCTCAAGGATTGAGCCTACGGCTCGGATCCGCTTGCTCGAAGAATGAAATCAAGCTAGCTTGATTTCGCTTTTAACCAGGCCCAACGGGCCACAAAACAGGCCGCCAAGCAGCAACGCAAGCGGCCCGATTTTTTTACACCATTTTCTTCAAATGTCATCTTTTGTCATTTGACTGTTTCTAAATTACACCCCGTGCAAAATTTGCACACGCTTAACACAACATGCCTTGCAGTTTCAGCTTGTTTGCAAGGAAAGGAAAATCTATGAATACAAAAGATCACGATGGCATCTTCAAGACCGCCTTCAAGGAACCTAAGCGCGCAGCCTCGCTGCTTAAGCTCGCTGCAAAAAAGAACAAAAGCCTTGCAAAGTTTTTGCAGGTGGTTGATCTCAAGACCATGCGTGCTGAACGCAGCGAAACAAACCGACAAGGCCTCAAAGGTTCTGCAGATTTGGCCTTCTCACTAAAAATCAAGAATTCAAAGAACAAAGCCAAACTGGTTGTTGGCCTTGTTCTAGAGCACAAGTCGTACCCCGATAACGAAGTGGTCTCCCAGCTGGAGCATTACTTTTATGAACTGTTCCGCCTCAGTCGTCCCGACTGCCCAATGGTCGCTGTAATCGTCTATAACGGCGAAATCAAGTGGAACCCGCTCAAAGCAAAACTTTACGCAAAGTACCCGGAATATTTCCATGACATCGGCTATCCTTTCAAGATCGAGATGATCAATGTGGGCAAGGAAGTAGGGAATATCGACTTCAGTAAGTTGAACCCTTACGTGGCGCTCACACTTGTAGCCATGAAGTATGTGTTCAATGCCGAAAAGTACAAGCCCCTCATGGATAAGGCCGTGGCATATTTTACGAACCCGAAAAATAAAATCGATGCAAACTTCATCCAAGAAGTTTTGCTATACTTAGGCGAGGAATCATCTTCGGAATACAGGGAGGCTATCATGGACCGTCCAGAAATCATGGCAGAACGCAAGCGCAACGGCTTCGTGTCTGTAGCCGATGTGATTCGCGCCGAAGCAAAGCATTCCGCTGTAATCAAGGCTCTGAAACGTGGTAAGCTTACAGTTGAGGAAATCGCCGAAGATAACGATTTGTCTCTTGACGAGGTCCTTAAGATTCAAAAGGAACTGTCTTAAGTAAAATTTAAGGTTCTAGCAGAGAAATCGGCTAGAACTTTTTTTTACAAGTGCCATATTTTTGCTTATATTCACCAGTGAGGTGTGAATATGACTAAGGGATTGGTTGCATTTTTTATCTCAACTAGTTTGGCAGTATCTGCAGTAAGTGCAGCAAATCTTGTTGAACAGAATCTTGATTACAGCGACCACTTGCAGGAACTGCATAATCCTGCTCGCGGAACCACCCATCACAAGGGTTTTTACCTGCGTCCGGGAAAGACGTTGGATTTGAAATCCAACGGCACGGTCTATAACGACTTTATGCGTTTCCTCATTGACCTGGGCGGTTTCTCTAGCAACGCCTGGGAGAAGGATGCCGATGGCAACAAGGTGTCTCGCGGTGTTTCGCAGCCGCTGGATGAGGTTTCGCTGAACAATGTGCGGGCGGCCTTGGATTCCCTGCGTCGCCGTGGGGGAGCCTGCACCATTCGCGCTTCCTACGATATTGACTGCCGCGGTTCCCAGGATCCGGATATCGAGACCACTTTAATTCACACGAAGCAGCTGGCGGAACTTTACAGCGACTACGAGGATGTGATTCACTTTGTGGAGTTGGGAATGTTCGGCACCTGCGGCGAGATGACTACGGGCGGCCAGGACAATCACGCAAAGGCTTTGCAGACGTTTCTTGAAAACTCCAGCGATTGCATCAAGGTGGGTGTCCGCAGCCCGCAGGTGGTGGCGCTGTGGATGGGCCTGAAGGATCCCTACAGCACTTGGTATGTTTTCCCCGATTTCCGGGCGGATTCGGAACGCTTTCAAGATAGCACCCGCTCGGAGCGTTACGCCAAGTACATGGACCGGGTGGGTCTTTACAATGACGGCTACCTGGGAAGCGATAACGATCTTGGGACTTTCGGGGCGGGAGAGCCTTACCCGATTTCCCGTGAGAACGTGATTTCCTGGATGGAAGAGTTTGGCGTGGCGGTTCCCTATGGCGGAGACTTTGTCTGTAATTATAACCCGGAGACGCGCCCGCCCTTGAATACGGCGGAGTACCTTTCCTACGAAGGTTTCCGAACGCATACTTCTTACATTGGAGGGTCTATGGCGGGCAAGTGCTACAACTTTATGGACACCACCACGTTTATCGGCATTGACCCGGAGTATGGCGGCAAGGTGATGGGGCGTGAATATGTCCGCGACCATCTGGGTTACCGCTTTGTTTTGCGCAAGTCGGCGCTGTCTGATTCGGCGGCTCCGGGCGGCAAACTTCTGCTGAAACTGAATATCCAGAATGTTGGGTTTGCCAATAATCTGACGGCGGGGAAGGCTTCCTTGATTTTGAAGCGTTCTTCGTCAGAGGGTGCGCCTGCAGGTGATACCGTCGTTCGCGCAGGCGATGTCGTGGAGATCCCGCTTTCCTTTGACCCACGCCATTTGAATTCCCGCAAGCTGAAGATGAAGGAAACGAAAAATCCCACAGGACTTTGGACGGGAAAGAATTTTGCAGACTTGTTCGACGCGGAACATCCCGAGTTTGACGGCGTTAATGAAATTAGCGAAAGCGTGACTTTGCCCGCCGATTTGGCCTTGGGCGAATACAGTGCCTACCTGCGTTTTTCCCGTTATGGCGATTTCAAGACCGACAAGAATTTCCATGTGATTCAGTTTGCCAACGATTCTACCTATTTTGACAAGGAAACTGGCTCCAACTACATCGGGAATTTCCTGCTGGTGGAAAAGCTGGAAAATCCGGAGGCTATCGACGGTTGCGGCCCTAGGGGATGCTGCGGAACTTCTCCCGCGCATAAGGCTGTTTCCGTCCAGTATGTCTCTGGTTTGCTGCGTGTCTCTCATGCGACCCGTATAGAAATTTTCAACACCCGCGGACAAAGACTTTTCCGCTTTACGGGTCTAGAGAAAAATGCAGAAATTCCGATCCGGCTTAATCCTAGCATCTACATTGTAAAGACGGAAAGTTTACTTCAGACGCTTGTGGTAAAATAGCTCTGATTTTGTCTAAGCCCTTGATTCGTGTATAAAAAAGGGGGGCAAAAGCCCTGTTTTGTAATATTTAAGTGGTTAGTTTTTCTATATTTGAGTCGGAAAATTTTTAACAAGGATTAGATAATGTCCCTTAAATTGATTTCTCGTGGTGTTGCCGCTATGCTGCTCACTGCAGGTATTGCTTCTGCACAGTTGATGAATTCCAAGAGCCTGGATGTTATCCGCGTCGAAAAGGTCGGCATTTCTGCTGGCAAGATCGATAGCTTGGCCAAGATGCTTGGCGAACAGCAGCTCCGCGGCAAGAAGATTGACGACCAGACCATGACTCAGCTTCGCTATGCAGTTATCGACAACCTGGTTGGTCAGGAACTTATCAAGCTCGAAGCCAAGAAACAGGGTATCAAGGTTCCCGCAGCTAAGGTTGACAGTGTGACCAAGCTTTTCAAGGCTCAGTTCGGTTCCGAAGAAAACTTCAAGAAGGAACTTAAGAAGTCCAATACTACTGAAGCCCAGTTCAAGGAAAAGATCGAAGATCAGTTGAAGAGCGAAATCATTCTCGAAAAGAAGGTTCCGTATCCGCAGGATCCTACCGACAAGCAGAAGGAAGCATTCTGGGAACTTAACAAGTCCAAGGTCCAGGTTAACGACTCCATCAGCGGTGCCCGCATCGTTATCTACACCAAGGGCAAGTCCGCACAGGAAATTTCCGACGCTAAGGACATGCTGAAGGGTCTTGCTGCCCAGGTTCGCTCCAAGAAGGCAACCTTCGCTCAGCTTGCTGCCATGTATAGCGACGACCAGACTGCCAAGAAGACTGGCGGTGTCATGTCCAAGTTCGTGCCTAAGTCCAAGACCGATGCTTTCGGCAAGGCTATTGCAAAGATCAAGGTCGGCGAAATTACCGAAGTTTACCAGGATGCAGAAGGCGTTTGCATCTTTATGCTTACCGAACGTAACGATGGCAAGTACGAAAGCTACAAGCACCAGATCGACTACATCCTGCGTGTGCAGGCTGAACAGGATCGTCAGGCTCAGCTGAAGGCTTATCTGGATGGCCTTGGAAAGACCTACAAGGTTCAGTACCTTGATTCCAAGTACACTCCGCCTCAGGCAATCGGTTCTGCAAAGTAATTCGCATACATTTATGAAAAGGCAGCGGCGAATATAAGCCGTTGCTTTTTTTATAGGAGATTTTAATGGCATTTCAGACTACACATACCGGGCTTATTGACTTGCGCGCACGCGTAGATAAGCTCTGGGGGTATCTTTGACTTAGAGGCCAAGACAGAAGAACTGTACGTGTTGGAAAAGGATTCCAACGACCCTAACCTGTGGAATGACCAGGAGAAGGCTCAGGCCATGATGAAGAAGATCGGCAACTTGCGCGATCTCCTGAACAAGTGGAATGAAGTTTCTACTGCCTGCAATGACCTGGCGGAACTTTACGAAATGAGCAAGGACGAGGAGTCCGAAGACTTGACCAAGTCCATCGAGTCTGACATTGCCGACCTTAAGGCAAAAATCGAGGAAATGGAATTCAAGAAGATGCTTAATGGCCCCGATGACGCCTGCGCATGCTTGCTTTCCATTCACCCGGGTGCTGGCGGTACCGAGTCCCAGGACTGGGCCCTTATGCTGTTCCGCATGTATACCCACTTCTTTGAACGGGAAAAGATGGACTTTAAGGTGGTGGACTTCCAGGAAGCGGAAGATGCAGGCCTCAAGAGCGCTACCATTGAAGTGACCTGTGAAAATGCCTACGGTCTGCTTCGTTCCGAGATTGGTGTGCATCGTCTGGTGCGTATCAGCCCCTTTGATGCAAACGCCCGCCGTCATACAAGCTTTACCGCAGTGTATCTTTACCCGGAACACGAAGACGTGGAGTTCGACCTGGATATGGCTGATGTCCGTGTGGATACCTACCGCAGTAGCGGCGCCGGTGGTCAGTACATCAACAAGACGGACTCCGCCGTACGTATGACTCACTTGCCCACAGGCATTATGGCAAGCTGCCAGACGGAACGTTCCCAGATCCAGAACCGTGAAACCTGTTACAAGATGCTTAAGACCATGGTGGCCGAACATTACCGCCTGGAAGAAGAAGCCAAGCGTGATGCACGTATGGCCGAAAAGAAGAAGGTGGAATGGGGTAGCCAGATCCGCAGCTACGTGCTGCAGCCTTACCAGATGGTGAAGGACTTGCGTACTGGTGTGGAAACATCAGACACTGCAGGCGTGCTGGACGGAAAGATTAAGCCGTTCATTAACGCTTACTTGCTTAGCACCAGCGAAACCCAGCAAGGTTAAAGCTATCGCGGAACCAAGATCGAGTCCATTTAAATAAAGGTCTTCGGCGTTACAGCTGAAGACCTTTACTTTTTTAGGATTTTTTAAACTTTGCTTTCAGTCGTTTGACGCCTTCAACACCAAGGATGGTGAGGCCGCCGTATTGGAATGTCTTTGCCAATCCAAAGAATATGACCCACAGAACACCTTTTGTTGCTGCGTCGATGTCCAGGGCCATCTGTGCGAAGGATATGATGTAGCAGGGAATGCAGAGTAGCAGTACGATAACGCCTGTCCTAAAGGATAGCTTGGCCAGTTGGGTCTTGATCTTCTGAAGAAGTTTTTTCACTGGCGGGGCTCCTTGGATTATTGGGTCTCGCGGCGGTTGATTACTTAATATCGTACTTTGCGCAGATTTCTGCTCGTTCCTCATCGCTGAGGCTCTTTAGGTAAGCCTTGAAGCCGGGGCAGAACTTGGTATGAAAATGCCAAAGACGTCCAATGATGGACTTAGGATTCTTGTCGTACTGGGCGCGGATTTTGCAGTTTGCACATGCCATAGGTCGCTCTCTTTTCGATGGGGATCACGGTTCTTTCTTGTTTAGAACAAAATAAAAAAAAGAAAGGTTCCCGCGAGGGAACCTCTCTTTAAGTTTGCACTGGTCACGACGAATTTAATCGGCTATGACCCAAATGTCATTCCCGGCTTGACCGGGAATCGGGCATTACTTGCTCTTCTTAGCGGACTTCTTAGCAGCAGCAACCTTCATTGCGCCGCGTTCCAGCTTGATGGTGAAGTTGGTAACGTCGCAAACTTCGCTCGGACCCCAGTACTGGATCGGACCCGGATAGGTGTAGGATTCAGTCTTTGCCCATTCTTCGCGGTTAGCAGCAAAGAACTTGAACGGAGCACCGTCGAGAACGACGAGAGCCTTCTGGATAACCGGCTTGTCTGCACCGTGACGGCGTTCCATGTTCATCATCATGGTGATAGGAATGCCACCAGCGGTCCACTTTTCGATACCCTTGGTCAGGTCGCGAACAGAGCTCATGTAGCCGTTCATCTTGTTGAAAGCGAGAACGGAAGCGGTGTAGCCCAGGCTGTAGCAGTAGTCAGCGTCGAAGTTGGACGGAGCTGCGCAACGACCTTCGTAACCGAAGAAGTGGTTGAGGGCGGAGAACTTGCCCTTGAAGTTCTTGCGGCTCTTGAGTTCGCTCTTCACCATGTCGATGATGAGCTTTTCAGTTTCGATGAGGGAAACCTGAACGTTGCCATGGCTGTCGCGGTCCAGCATGAGCTGAGCCTGAACGAATGCCGGGAGGGAAACGAGAACTTCTGCAGAAGCCTTGGAAACCCACTTGCAGAGCTTTTCAACCTTAGCAGCGGTGTCGAGGCCTTCAACTTCCTTTTCGTGGTGAGCGAGGGCTTCGGAGAGTTCGGAAATCAGAACGCCAACATCCGGGATGAATTCCAGGAGGCCTTCCGGAATGAGAGCAACACCGAAGTTCTTGCCAGCAGCAGCACGTGCAGCAACGATGTCTGCAACATACTTGATGACCTGCTTGAGCTTCATCTTCTTGGCCTTGACTTCTTCAGAGATCAAGCAGATGTTCGGATGGGTTTGGAGAGCAGCTTCCAATGCAATGTGAGAAGCGCTACGGCCCATGAGCTTGATGAAGTGCCAGTACTTCTGAGCGGAGTTGGCATCGCGCATGATGTTGCCGATGAGTTCAGAGTAGGTCTTCACAGCGGTGTCGAAACCGAAGGAGGTTTCGATGTATTCGTTCTTCAAGTCGCCGTCGATGGTCTTGGGGCAGCCGCAAACAACGCAGGAAGCTCCGTTAGCCTGGAAGTATTCACCGAGAACAGCTGCGTTGGTGTTGGAGTCGTCACCGCCGATGATGACGATAGCGTCCAGCTTCTGAGCCTTGGCAACAGCCATGCACTTCTTGAACTGTTCTTCAGTTTCCAGTTTGGTACGGCCGGACTGGATGATGTCGAAACCACCAGTGTTGCGGTAGGAGTCCATGATCTTTTCGTTGATCACGATGAACTTGCCGTTTTCGAGGCCAGACGGACCACCGAGGAAGCCCAGGAGCTTGGAGTTCTTGTTGATGGACTTGATACCGTCGAAGAGACCTGCGATAACGTTGTGGCCACCAGGTGCCTGACCGCCAGAAAGAACAACGCCAACGTTCAAAGCCTTAGCAGCACCAGCTGCCTTGCCTGCCTTCAGCTGAATGTAGGGAGCACCGTAAGTGTTGGGGAACAGAGCCTTGATCTTCTTCTGATCAGAGACGGATTCGGTTGCCTTACCCTTGTTGAGTGCGACATTGAGAGCGCCCTTGCGGAGAGCGACGGGGAGTTTCGGCTGGTAGGCCTTGCGAGCCTTGCCGAGGACGGACAGATTGTCAGCCATTGTTTCTTCCTTTGGTTGAGAGTCCACAGGATGTGGACGGGTTAAAAAATCTACGAAGTAAATATAACAAAATATTTCATTTATGAAATTCATGGCGATGAGGACGAATTCCCGAAATAAGTCGATTACAATTCGCCTTGTTATTTTTACATTACGGTGTGGTTGATTAGGAGAAATATATGCGTAAAGTAGTTCTTGCCCTCGGGGCTGTGGTTGCTGGTGGAATCCTTGGTGCATGTGGCGACAATGGCTCAAGCGTCAATGAAAATTCAAAGACTGAATCTAGGGTAGATACCCTCTATGTCAGCAACTTGGATACCATTATCGCCATCGATACCATTCATTCCGTTGATACGGTTGTTCTAAATAACGTGGACACCCTTGTTTTGGACCGCGTCGACACCCTGGTTCAGGTGGACACCACTATTCTTAACAATGTGGATACCCTGATTCAAAAGGACACGGTCTATTCTGTGGATACTCTGGTCTTGAACAAAGTAGATACCTTGCTCATTACGGACACTCTTGTTGTGGAGGAACCCGCAGAACCTCCCTTCGGCTATGTTACTGATCCACGTGATAAGAAAACTTACAGGACTGTAAAAATCGGTTCCCAGGAATGGATGGCCGAAAATTTGAACTACCGCTATATGGGTTCTACGGATACCGACGATTCCTTAAGCTTCTGTCTCTTTGCAGATGAAGAAAATTGCAATCTTTTTGGACGTCTGTATTTCTGGTCCGCCGCCATGGACTCTGCGGGCTCATTCAGCCAGGATGCTGTGGGCTGCGGCAAGGGCGTGACTTGCGATCACAAAGATACAGTGCAGGGTATTTGCATGGAAGGCTGGCACCTGCCTAGTGTCGATGAATGGCAACAGCTCATTGATTATGCTGGTGGCGAGAAGAAGGCTTATAGTCTTTTGGAATCCCAAGACGACTGGGGCAAACGCATCGAATTTTTCAGGGACGAAGAAACTCAATCCGCTACACAAAATGAATTTATCTATAGAGGGGTGGATGCTTATGGCTTCAATGTGAAACCTTACGTTAGCGGTTCCGATCCTGGTCCAAGCTATATTGAAATTTTCGAATCAGCCTTTTATTGTTCCTCTACGGAAGACGATGAAAATTACATGATGGGCGTGGAATTCGGTAGAGCCAGGCTTTCCGTCAACCCTTCCATGAAAAACAAGTTCCATATACCTATGATGGAGGCTGATCAGGGCTTTTCTGTTCGTTGCGTAAAGAATTGACCCTAGGCCTTGCCGCTTGTCATATTCCGACATTTAAGGAATTTCTATATTTGTCACCGGAACGTTTGAATACGGATTAAAATGATGAACGAATTTGAAAAAGCCCTTAATAGCTTGCTGAACTTTGATGACTGTGATTCCAAGGCTGCGGAAAAGTACAATGCGCTTTTCAAGCAGATGGTGTCTGCTTCCATGCAAATCTGTGGCGAAACAGATTACAGCGCCTTGGTAAAGCAGAAAATCGAAACTGCAGAAAAGAAGTATGGCAGCAAGGTCGAAGTGGAGGATGGGGAGACCGATCCCTACAAGTTGCTCCGCGATGTTGTACGTTTCGAGATGTCTCGCGAAGCCGTTTTGGCCAATATGGAGTACGAAATCTGCTGTACAGAGAGTAACTACAGTAACGCCATGGCCAAGTTCCGCAGCGAACTGGAAAAGATCGTGCCCCAGGGGCAGTTTGAAGTGGTGGAGTCCATGTCTCAGGCGCTCTATTCCGATTTCACCAACTTCTTTGTGAACATGACGCTTGACATGGTTGCTGATTCCAAGATTTACCAGATGAAGGAATTCCGTCCGCTGCAGCTGAATGCCATGGGCAAGGAAATCCGTACCTACGCCAATGTTATCAAGCAGCAGAACGAAAAGCCTCAGAAGTCAGAAACTGTTTCAAGCTGGTTCCGTACCTTGTTTGTGCTGCCGGCGTTCCTCTTCAAGAATCTTTACGCTGTAAACATGATTGGCATGTTCCAGGTGCCTCAGAAGCATGTGGACGATGCGGCCCACATGTTCAACATCTTTACCCGCACGAATGAAACCTTCATGGCGGGAGACGAGTACAAGATTCTGCTTTATTTCCTGGCTGAGATGGGGCTTAGCAGCTGCTTCACGGTTCGCCCTAAGAAAAAGTCGAGCAATGCAGACGCAAAGAAACCTTTGGTGAACTAACAACCTCACGGAATGTTAAAAAGGCCCGGTCTCGTTTGAGGCCGGGTCTTTCACATAGGGAAAATTTCAAGGCTTACTTGAAGTTTGCCGTAATTGTCATGCCTTCGCTGGGATTGACCAGGTGGGGATTCTCGGTAGCACCGTCGCTCCAGCCTGCAAATACACGGCCTGCGTCAGGAATCGCCGTAAGCTGCATTCCGTTTCCGCTGAAGAATTTACCCTTGAAGCTGTTGCCCGGAATCTTTATTCCGTCTACAAGAATAGATCCATTGCCGCTTGCAGAAATATTCACATTGACCTCTCCGGAAAGTCCGAAGTATTGAGTGACTTCCTGCTTGAAGGTCTCGGTGCGGGTTCGTGCGAAGCTGAGCAGGTCGGAACCATCGGGAGACCAGTTGAAGCGGCTCTGGTTACGGGGCCAGCGCTGCTCGTCTCGTTGCTGTTCCGAACTGGGAATGGAACTTTTCATATTCTGTACGGCGGCCTGGACTTTCTCATAGGTTAAGTAGCCGTTCAAAAGGACGCTTGCCTGGTTGATGAACATTCGCTTGAATTCCGGGTTGGCCAAGAGCTTCTTCAGCATGTTTCCGATGGTGGAATTGGCTCCACCACCGAAACCTCCAAAGCCGCCAAAGCCTCCGAAGCCGCCGCCCATGCCGCCCCAACCGCCGTTGTTGCCGCCGTTATTATTATTGCCGCCATTGTTATCCATGGTGGCGCTTCCCAGTACCCACTGGAACATGTTCTGGCTCTGAACGTCAAAGCCGGAAATACCCGGAGTAAATCCATAGCCGTGGTCCACGTCAAAGATCATGAACTTGAAGGGATTACCGTTGCCGCCCCAGGCGCGGATGTTGTTGCCCGGCCAGTCACCGTTGTGAATGTACATTTCCGCGATCATATACTGAGCGAAACTGACCACATTCATCTTTTCCTTGACTTGGCTATACTGCTGGTTGTTTTCGCCTTCGAAGTTTCCGTTGGTAATCTGGTTCACCAGCTGGACAAATTCATTGGGAGAAGCGCCGGTTGTACCGCTTGCAACCCAGCCATTCTGGCAGCCGGTATCCATGCTGCTGCAGTTCTTCACTACGTTGATGCTTTTGGAATCGATGCCGTAGTTTGTTTCTACGAAACTGCGGTTTAAACGTTCACGCATGTCGTGAATGCCGAAGTATTCGCCGTTGTAGAACACCACCACCTGACGGCTGCGCTGGTAATCCACCTCGGTACCTTCCATGAGGCTTACCAGCATGGCGTCGCCGAAGTAGTCCGTCCAGAAACGGTTGCCGTTATTACGGAGGTTGAAACTCTTGATTTTCTTGGCTTCCGGGCGGGTCTTGAAGAGAGAGTATTTCAGGACCTTGTCGCCGTAGTTGTCGTTATCCATCTTGATGGCGACGCTCTTCTTGGGCTTGTAGCGGCTGTAGTTTCCGATAATGGAAATGCCCGCGTCAATTTCCCAGTTCTTGGTCTTGGTGGAGCTTCCGTTCTCGAAGAATTCCACATGGACAGGAAGTTCTGTTTCTTTCCAGAAGTTAGCTCCCTTGCA
Source organism: Fibrobacter sp. (assembly GCA_024398965.1). Classification (NCBI taxonomy): domain Bacteria; kingdom Pseudomonadati; phylum Fibrobacterota; class Fibrobacteria; order Fibrobacterales; family Fibrobacteraceae; genus Fibrobacter; species Fibrobacter sp. The sequence continues at coordinate 25,486 of JAKSIF010000003.1, forward strand.
AGGTTCCTGGCACTTGGGGTTGTTGTTATCTGTCGCGTTCATGGCGTCGCCCTGGTAGGGGCCGGGGCCAGTAGCGTAGAGACCAGCGGTGGAGTCGAACATGTCGTGATGATTGACCGTAAGGGCCACCACCGGCATGGAAACGTTTTCGTTAATGAAGTAAGTCTGGGTTGTGGTATCGGCAGCCTGGCCGTTCACGAATTCAGAACAGCGGACTACCGTATTTTCGGTAATCGTTTTTGCTGCCGTAATTGCCTGGGAACCCTGGGTGGGGAAGGATCCGTCAAAGGTACACTTGATTTCGCCGCCCTTTCGTGGGGTTGGCGGATTGATGGTCAAGCTGGAATAGAAACCCGCTGCCGGAAGGACACTTTCCTTAGGCAGGTGGTTGTCGTCGTAGTCCTTGATACCTACGGAGGAGGAAGACTGTTTGCTTGACGAGGAGCTTGAACCGGGTTGAACCTGGTTGTTTCCGTTAGGCTGCTCTCCGGGATTGGTCGGGTTTTGCGTGTTACCCTGGTTCTGGGATGCGCCAGGATTGGATGGGTCTGCCGGATTAGTAGGATTCGACGGATCTACGGTATTTTGGGGATTGCTAGGATCCTGCGGAATTCCCATGTTGGGGTTGTTTGGGTCCTGCGTGTTGCCGGGGATAATTTCGCCTGTAATGGGGTCGATAACGTCGCCGGGGTAGATGTCGTCAATACCGGGATTTTCCCCGATTATGGGATTATTGGGGGATGTTTCGGAGTCTGAACACGCAAGGAACAAAGTGCTGGCTACAACAGCCGAGAATAGAGCGATTTTTTTATTCATATAAGCCCAAACAAGAATGGATTTCTATCCAAAACATCGCCACCATTTTTCAAAATAGGAAAATTTACACCACATGAATCTTTTGTTACACCATTGTTTACAAGAAGATTCTGAAAAATGATTCATAGTTGATTATAATCACATAATAGCGCTATGGGTAAAAAGTTTACACACTTTTTAGTGTTAATTCATTTTTAACTGATAAAAAAAGACTGCTTCGGATTTTTCCGAAACAGCCTCTGAAAGGAGTTTTTTAAAGGTCTTGCTTACTTCTTTTCAGCGAGGCACTTGTAGCCGAAACCACCGATAACGCCACCGAGGATGGGGGCGACCCAGAAGAGCCACAGCTGCTTGATAGCTGCACCGCCAACGAACACTGCAACTGCGGTAGAGCGAGCCGGGTTCACGGAGGTGTTGGTCACGGGGATGGAGATGAGGTGGATGAGGGTAAGGCAGAGGCCGATGGCGATAGGAGCAAAGCCAGCGGGAGCACGGCCGTCAGTAGCGCCCATGATAACAAACAGGAAGATTGCGGTGAGGACAACTTCGATGAGGAATGCGCTCATCATGCCGCAGGTCTTGCCGCCGAATGCGTTGATGCCGTTGGTGAGAGTGTCGGACCAGCCGTTAGTTGCGAATGCACCGATGCCTGCATTGGTGAGGTCCGGGCAAGCGATCACGTAGAGGAGGCCAGCAGCGATGATACCACCGATAACCTGTGCAATGATGTAAGCCGGAGCTTCCTTAGCCGGGAAACGACCGCCAGCAACCTGGCCAAGAGTAACAGCCGGGTTCAGATGGCAACCAGAAACATGGCCCAGGGCATAAGCCATAGTGAGAACGGTAAGACCGAAGGCGAGGGACACGCCTACGTAACCGATGCCAACGCCTGCAACACCGCATGCGAGAACAGCTGCGCCGCAGCCGCCGAAAACGAGCCAGAATGTACCGATTGCTTCTGCAATTGCACGAGTAGAAAGTTTCATTTTTGTCTCCTTGGTGTATTCACCATTATAAGGTTGTTGCAAATCTACAAATTGTAGGTTCCCAATTTCGGAATGAGGGCTGTTTTAAGTCGTTGACGTGAGGTTTGTCACGAAAAATGAATCGGAGAACTCGTTTTATAAACCAAGTTTTACATATTGGAATAAAAAGAAAGTCGGCTTTCCGTGGTGGAGAGCCGACTTTTACTACCCGGATCGCGATTCGAACGCGAGTTTGATCCTTAGGAGGGACCCGTTCTATCCAACTGAACTATCCAGGCAGATTAATGTGGTCCAAATATAGTAAAACAAAACATGATAACTGGGTTGTCGTTTCCAAAAATATGATTTTATGACCAAGATGCCTGCTAAAACGGATTTGGCGATTACGTGCCTTATGGAAATTTCTAACTTATGGATGTGAATAAGAAGTTTGTCCCCTTTGTAGTTGTATTTGCCGTCTTGCTGCTGCTGCCCTTTACTGTGCAGACTGTTTCCGATGTCAGGAACATGGGGGAGGCAAGTCCTCGACTTTTGAGTTTTGACATTTTCAAGGATCTTTTCTGCACGCCGTTCCAGCGAGAAAGCAAGATGAACGAAAGCGCCCTGGCTTTGGAGACTGCTTGGCGTGATGCTCGCGAGTCCATCGCTGGCGGCGAAGAAATCGGTGAATCGCTGGAAACTGTAATGGCGGCCCTTTCGGATCTAGAGTCAGCCGTATTCACGGTCAACGGCTATAATGACCTGGATTCCTCGGAGTTCGACTACAAGCTTTTGAAACAGGCCGACACGCTTCTTGCCGCTTTGGAAGATAAGCCCCTGACCTTTACGGCTGTCGACAGTTGCCTTAAGGTCGTGATTGCCAGTTATAGGGATTTCTCCCTCGGTCGGGCAATGTACGGTGTGAAGCATTATGGACTTTGGACCAGTCGCTACCTCCGCGCGTTCGAAAAGAAAGTCGAAGATGAAAACGCCCTTGTTCTTGCGGCTCGCCCCAAGTATCAGCTGGCCGTCTGGAAGTTGTTTAGTGACCCTGGTGAAAAGGTTGTGCTGGGGGATAAGTGGCTGTTCTACCGCCAGGATGTGGAATTCCTGGTTCAGCCATCACCTTTTGAAGCTCGTTCCGCAAAACTGGATAATCCTATTTCTGCCATCACCACGTTCCGAGATCAGCTTAAGGAGAAGGGTGTTGAATTGCTTGTTGTGGTCGTCCCTGGCAAGCCTAGCATCTATCCGGAGCGTTTGACCGGAACAAAGGTTCCTGCTTCCAGGGAGGAACTGTTTGGCCATGGCAAGAAAATTCTTGATTCTTTGACTGCGCTTGGCTTTAATACCGTGGATCTTTACACCCCTCTATGGAGTGCCAAGGCTGGAGACGAAAAGTTCGGTGCCTTATACCTGGATGACGATACTCACTGGACTCCTCGTGGTGCGGAACTGGCTGCAGGCGTGATTGCGGCAAAGGTTCACAAGATGAGTGCCGCCGGTGAAATTGATATAGGCGAAGCATCCATGAACTATGTTGCGAACGACAGCTTGGCAGACCGCATGGGCGATATCGGCGAAATGAGCGGGTTGAACAAGTTCAACGTATTTGCTGCACAGCAGGTGGTTGGCCATGTTGTCCAGCAACAGAATGTTACCCAGAGAGTTGTTCCTGCCGTTGACTCTACTGCGAAAGATTCGGTTGTGTACGACACTACGACGGTTCCTTTCAAGGATGATTTCCGCAAGGCCAGGATTTTGATTCTCGGCGACAGTTTCAGCCGAATCTATCAGACGGATTCCCCAGTGAATGCCGGCTGGATTTCTCACTTCGCAAAGAACATGGGCCGACCTGTTGCGAGCATTGTCAGCGACGGTGGTGCAAGTACCTTGGTTCGTGAAAAACTTGCCCGTAAGTCAGGCGTGCTGAAGGGCAAAAAACTCGTTATCTGGGAATTTGTGGAACGAGACCTTCGCTTTGGTGCAGAAGGCTGGAAGGATGTTGAATTTTAATGAAGAATGAAAAGTGAAGGATGAAGAATTGAAAGTAAGGCGGCTTTGCCGCGATTATCAATAATCATCAATCATCAATCATCAATTGTCAATCATCAATTAGGTAAGTTATGGCAAGACATGGTACCCCGACACCGGGTCAGGCAATTTTGGAAGGTATAGAATGGCTGAAGATGGACAAGGCTGAATTTGCCCGTCGCATTGGTGTTTCCATGGAAATGCTGGAGTCTCTGATTGCGGGTGCTCAGCCTATTACAACAGAATTAGCAACGGCTCTGGAATCCGTGACCGGCAGTCCTGCCGCCTACTGGAAGATGCTGGAACGCAAGTCCAAGAAAGCGTAAAGATTGCTGAACAAGACCGCTCCTCTTTATCCTTTAACCTTTATACTTAAGCTATATGAATATTATTGATGCTGTATCTTACTTGTGTGACCAGGCCAAGGGCCAGGCAGATCAGTTTGATGTGATTGCCTCTACCTCTCATTCCGAAGGTCTTTCCGTTTTTCAGGGGCAGGTTCAAAATACCGAGATTTCCGATTCTGTGGGTCTAGGTGTGCGCGTTATTAAGGATGGACGCCCGGGCTATGCCTATACGGAACGTCTTACCAAGGATGCCATTTCCCAGACCTTGAAGGATGCTCTTTGCCACACCCAGTGGACCGAGGCCGTGAATATCACGTTGCCTTCTGCGGTGGAAATGCCGGAAATCTATCCCAACTACAACGCAGACTTGGAATCGGTAAATCTGCAGCAAATGAAGGATTTCTGTATCGAACTTGAAAAGGAAACTTTCGCCAAGTCTAAGGAAATCGAGAACATTCCTTATCTTGGTGCAGATCTCAGTTCAGCATCCTCTGTCATTGCCAACAATACGGGCTTGATGTACAAGGGAAAGTCTAACTCCGTTTCTGTCGGCGCTGGTGCAGTCGCTTCTCGCGATGGAGTCAAGAAGCTTGGCAACTACGTAAAGTCCGGCCGTGACTGGTCTCAGTTTACCGTGGATGAAATCGCATCCAAGACAGCCGAGTACGCAACGGAACTCTTTGGCGCCAAGAAGATTGAAGGCGGCAAGATTCCTGTGGTTTTCTCGGAACGTGTTTCTGCAAGAATCGTAGGAATGTACACATCTCCCTTTATCGCAGAATCCATGCAGAAGGGGCAGTCCCGTTTGGCAGGAAAAGTGGGTGAAAAGATCGCCGGCGAAAAGTTCTCCATCGTGAACGATCCCCAGGGCGAGATGTTCATGCACAAGATCCGTTTTGACTCCGAGGGCTGTGTGGCCAAGCGAGTGGACGTGGTAAAGAATGGCGTCTTTGAAAGCGCACTTTACAATCTCGAAACTGCAGCCAAGGACGGTTGCGAGACTACGGGAAACGGTGCCCGCGATTTCGGAAGCAAGATGGTAACCGGCTTCAACAATCTGCTGGTTCCACCGGGAACCATGACTACCGCAGAACTTTTGAAGCTATTCCCCAAGTGCTTGCTTGTTGTTCGCCTGGAAGGCGGTTCCGGCTGTAACGCCATCAGTGGTGAACTCTCCATGGGTGCCCACGGCTTCTGGTGTGAGAACGGTGTTATCCAGCATCCGGTAGATGGCGTTACCTTGAGCGGAAACTTCTTTGATATCATCCAGCATGTGGTTGAAGTGGGCAACGAATTCAAGGATCCGTTCAGCACGTATCAGGTGCCTGCTCTTGCAGTAAGCGAGCTTAGCGTCAGCGTTTAAGATAAATCAACGTTCGTGCTTAAGAGTTTAGGACTAATTTCTCGATGTACGAGAATTAGTCCTATTTTTTTATTGGTCAAATAGGACTAAATATTTAGCATCAGGATTTTAGTCCTACAAAAGAACGATCTAACGATGATTTTATATGAGTTTTCTGTTAATTTGTTTCAAAAAGACGGAGAAAAATAGAACTACTTTTATCAAGTTGGCAAATTAGTCTTAAGACAGCCTAAAAAAAATAGGACTAAACCTCCCAAAAAGAAAGTTTAGTCCTAAAATATCCGGATTCCAGCGTAATGGCTTTAATTCTTACGCTTTTTTTCTCTATAAATCAGGACGATCAACCAGATCAAACCGCTAAGAATCATCAAGCTGCAAAGAGTCTGGCCGCGGCTCATGCCGAACAGGTCGACGCGTCCGAGGTGAGCGTCTGGCTTGCGGAAGAATTCGATGAAGAAGCGGAACAGACCGTAGCCCATCAGGTAGAGGCAGGGCATTTTGTCGCGAAGCTTTGGAATTCGACGTGCGTTGTACAAAATAGCGAAAAGGATGATTCCCTCAAAGCACATTTCGTAAAGCTGGCTGGGGTGGTGTAGAATGGGATTGCTCAGAGGGCTATCGTGGGCGAGGGGGAAGTACATTCCGATGGAGCTGGTTGTGACTTCGCCGAAAAGTTCACCGTTGATAAAGTTGCCCCAGCGGCCCCAGGTGTAGGCAAGAGGTGCGACAAGGAAGCAAAGATTCAAACCCTCCCAGACGTTCATCTTGTTTTTCTTCAGGCCGATGAAGGTGAAGATTGTCCCGAGGATAAGGCCTCCGTGATAGCTCATGCCGGCGATTCCGGAGAAATGATAGCCGGTGGCGTCGTGGGACATGGGAAGGATTATTTCAGTGGGATTGGCCAGGTAGTAGTCCGCCTTGTAGAAGAAGACGTATCCCAGGCGGGCGCCGATGATGATGCCTGCGATAATCCAAGTGAACAGGCTGTCGAACTGGTCCTTGGTATAGCCCAGGTTTTCCTTCTTGTTGATTCGCCACATGGTCAGGTATGCGGTGACAAAGGCGAAAATGTACATGATGCCGTACCAACGTACAGGAAAACTGCCGATTTCTATGGCAGTCCCGTCAAAGTATGTCGGAATCAGATTCCACCAGGATAAATCCATATAAACTCCTTAATTAGCGTACAGTTTAAAGGTTAAAGTAGAAAGAAATATCTTTACCCTTTATCCTTTATCCTATAACCTACTTATTAATGTATTCCCGTGCCCAGTGATTGATCAGGATTGCCGCAACATCGGCAGATGACTGGGTGCGCATTTCTCCATAGACTTGCATAATGACAATGATGATACCCTTGCTCGGGTTGTCCTTGGGTTCTGCAAAGCCGGCGAACCATTCGTAGCGGCCTGCGGGATTGCTGCCGTCCTTGTTTCCGGTCTTACCACCGATGGTCAGACTTTCAAGGGTCTTGCGGGCCATGTTCCTGTGAGAGATTCTCTTGCGGGCAGAACCGATGGTGACGGTTGCGATCATGGCCTTCTTGATTTCGTTGCAGGTTTCGTTACTGAACCTCGGCAGGCCGAGAGCATAAGGTTTGTCGGGAGCGAAGCCCTTCAGGTTCTTTGCCCAGGGAATTTCCAGGGGCTTCTTGTACACCAGGGCTCGCATCTGGGCTGCAGCAACGATGGGGGACAGGGTCACATCCTCGGTGAATCCGCTGGCAACCTCGTACAGGCCGTATCCTGTATCGGGCGGAGCGTACTGCAACGGCGGGTTGTTGAATCCAGGATGTCTTGCGTTATAGCCCAGCATCTTGGCGGTTTCCTTCAACTTCTTGGCGCCAAGATTGTAACCTACAATAGCCATGGACGGATTTGCGGAATGGGCGTATACTTCCTTGAGGGTGAGGGTCGGTCCGATGTACGGCTCCTTGACCTTCAGCTGATTCCTATAAAGATGGGTGCTCTTTCCTTGGGCGGGAATGGGGCTGTCCAGATTGTACCTTCGGCTTTCGAGGGCGGCAGCCATGGTTACAGTCTTCGCCACGGAGGCGGCAGGGAAGGTATTCCTTGCAAGATAGTCCGGCTCGTTCATGACCTTGCCGTCCTTCATTTCGCCCCAGGCCATGATTTCGTTACTCTTGGCATCTACCATCAGGTACATTGCATGGTTCGGTCTGAAGCGGCGAAGGTACTTGTCGATTTGCTTTGCCATGAATACATCCTTCTGGTTCAGGATGTGGGCGCTGTCTATGATTTCTGGTTCCGGCGGGTTTTCCGGGGCGACCTCGGCCAGGACAGTGGCTCTTGTATTCTCGATATCTTCAGCCTGGAGCTGTTCCTTGGTTGGCAGGGCCTGTTCTTCGGCAGGCAGGGACTCCTGGGCGGATGTTTCTGTTGGCTCAGCTGTCTGCTGGCTTTTTTCTGCGGTTTGCATCTGGGTGGTTTTCTTTTCATCTCCACCGAAGATGCAGGATCCGATACCTAGACAGACAAAGAGGAACACCACGATGGCAATGCAGCGGTTGCGCATGCGCGTAGCGTAGGGAAGGCGGTTCTTTGGTTCAATATAAGGTTTCAAACTCATTATTTCTTGTAAACGTCTTGCTTGAAAATAGTCTTTCGATAATAGTCGAGTTCTGCAATGCTTTCTCGGATATCGTCCAGTGCTTTATGATTCTCCATCTTCTGGAATTCAGGAAGACCTGGGAACCACCTAAAGCTTAACTCCTTGATGGAACTGACGTCGATGTTTCTGTAGTTCAGCCATTCGGACAGTTTGGGCATGTACTTGTAGAGAAAACGTCTGTCCTGGGTGATGGAATTTCCGCAAAGCAGGTTTCCGCCTTTTTCGGTGTAGGGCTTGATCAGGTCCAGAACCATCTTTTCGCAATCTTCCACAGTAAGCTTTGACTTGCGACATCTGTCTACCAGCCCGCTTTGATTGTGATGGCGGGTGTTCCATTCGTCCATTTGCTCAAAGACATTCTCTGGCTGATGAACGGCAAGAACCGGCCCCTCGGTAATGACCCTCAGGTTGGCGTCAGTGACGATGGTGGCTACTTCCAGGATAACATCCTTGTCGGGATTCAGGCCGGACATTTCCAGGTCCATCCATACCAGGTTCGGTGAACTTTTCCATCTAAGCATAGCAGCCACAATGTAGAAACTTTAAAACGGATAAATTGTGGTGTTTTTGTTGACTGATTGTTCTTTTGGGTAGTTCTTGATTTGATGCATTTCGTCTAGTTTTTTGGCTTATTTATCAAAAATTGACGTAAAGTACCATAAAAATCACTTTAACGTAAGTTTTTCGTTTACTATATTTGGTTCAAAAAATTGAAGGAGTCTGATATGGAAGACGTTGTAATCACTGGTATGGGCTGCGTTTCTGCCCTTGGCAACACCCCTGATCTTCTTTGGAACAATTTGCTGGCTGGTAAGTCCGGCATTTCCATGATCGATCGCTTTGACACCACTGCTTACGTTACCAAGTTTGCTGCATCTGTTAACGAATTTGACAGCTCTGAATATTTCAGCGCCCGTGACCAGTCCCGCTACTCCCGCGCCATCCAGTACGCCGTCTACTCTGCATACAAGGCACTGGCCGATGCTGGCATTGATCCTGCTGCAGAAGATCCTAGCCGCGCCGGTGTTATCATCGGTTCTGGTATCGGTGGCATGAAGATTTACAACGAATCCTGCGTTGCTCTTGCAAACCGTGGTCCTAGCCGCGTTTCCCCCTTCTTCATCCCTATGTCCATCACCAACATGCCGGCAGGTGAAGTTTCCAACCGTACTGGCTGGATGGGCCCCTGCTTCGCAGTGACCTCCGCTTGCGCAACCTCCAACCACTCCATCGCCGCCGCCGTTGACGCTATCCGTCTTGGCCGCGCCGACATCATGCTGGCTGGCGGTGCCGACGAAACTGTGAATGAAGTCGCTGTTGCAGGCTTCTGCTCCATGAAGGCTCTCTCCAAGCGTAACGACGATCCTACCACCGCTTCCCGCCCCTTCGATGTTGACCGCGATGGTTTCGTCATTGGTGAAGGTGCTGGCGTCCTCGTTCTCGAAAGCCTTTCTCACGCTCAGAAGCGCGGTGCAAAGATTCTCGCTCGCATTGCCGGTGTTGGCATGAGCGCCGATGCTCACCACATGTCCGCTCCTCGCGAAGATGGCGAAGGCGTTCGCATGGCTATTGAAATGGCTCTCCGCGAAGCTGGCATCCAGGCTTCCGAAGTGGGCTACGTCAATACCCACGGTACCTCCACTCCGCTGGGCGACGTTGCTGAATGCTCCGCTCTCGAAAAGGTGTTTGGCCTCCGCGACACACTCAAGATCAACTCCTCCAAGTGCATGATCGGTCACGCTCTCGGTGCTGCAGGTGCTCTCGAAGCCATCATCACCATCAAGAGCCTCCAAAACCAGATGATCCACGCTACTACCAACGTGTTCAACCAGGACGAACGCATCCACTTCGACGTTTGCGCCAACAAGAACACCAGCCACTCCTTCCGCTATGCCATGTCCGATGGCTTCGGCTTCGGTGGCCACAACAGCGTTGTTCTTCTCGCTAAGGACTAAGAGAAAATCAATTTTTCTAGAAAGCGCCTGCATGGATGCAGGCGTTTTTTTATATTTGTGCCCGTGAAAAATTTGTCGGTACTAATCCTTTCCTTGCTGATGCTCTGTGCGGTTTCCGTCCAGGCTGCTCCTGGTGATCCGCTGACTTGGCGTGATTCTACCTGGGATTATCGCAGTGAGGATTCTACAGACATCAAGAGTGAAATCTCCGTGCCCAGGCTCGCCACCGTTGTGGGCCTTACAGCCACGGCTTATGGTGCCGCCTACATCTTTGTGTTTGCGAAGGGTTGGTGGGGCGACCAGGGAAGTGATTTCCACTTCGAGAATGACTTTGATTACGCCTTGAATCTGGACAAGTTCGGACACTTTGCTTCCGGCGTGGCCATGGGTGAACTGTTCTACGAAGGGTACCGCTGGGCCGGTGTATCCGAGTTCAACTCCTACTTGTACGCCGGTTTGTCCGCCATGTCGACTCATATTGCTATCGACATCAAGGACGGTTTTGCTCCCAAGTGGGGTTTCAGCATATTTGACGTTCTGTCGGGCTCCCTGGGCGGTTTCCTGCCTATGGCGGAGCGCTATGTCCCTCTGTTCAAGTATGTGGATTTGAAGTGGAGCTACTGGATCAATTCCAAGGCCTACTATCGTTGGGAACACGCCGCCTCCAATGGAGTCTTTACAGACGACTACGTGAACCAGACCTACTGGGCTAGCTTTAAACCGTATCGCTTGCTGCCGGCTGCAGCCCGCAAGTATTATCCTAGCTGGCTTGCTATTGCCGCGGGCCTAAGTATCGACGATGGCGTATTCATCAAGCATTACGAGGGGACGCCTCATCGCGAAGTCTATATAGCTCTGGATTACGACCTGGAGGCCTTCCGCCCTCAGAGCCGCATGGCAAGACAGGCTATCAAGTGGCTGAATTACTTCAAGCTTCCGGCACCCACCGTTCAGGTGTATCCAGAAGTCCACTGGTATCTGCTTTATCCCATCAAGTTTTAGTAGAAGTTCGGCCTAGAAGCTGAACAGCATTTCGGCGCCAAAGGAAATCTTGGTGTTGTCCTTGGAGTTGTTGAATACCTCTTCCTTGTCGCCTATGGGAATCTTGACCATGGAAACAGCCGTTATATCAAGATGTTCGACGGGCGTGAGGTAAAGCCTGGCCCCCGTTTCGATGGTCTCGTAGGAAACGTCCTTGTATCTTACTGGCGTGTTGGTATGGAATTCTACGGGAACGCCTAATGCAATGGAATTGTTGAAGGATATGCCAGGCTCAAGATAGGCGAAGAAGAATTCCGGAACCTCATACTTTTGGTTCATCAAGGTATAGTAATCCTGGTTCCAGCCATGGACCGTGGGGAGCTTGCGGCTGTCTACGATGGAGTATAGGGCGCTGCCCTTGATGCTGAACATTCCGTAGGCGAAGTTCGGCTCGAGAAGAATGACATGCGTTGCCTTGGGCTCGCTTTCGCTAAGCTGGTCTGCATGGAGCCCGTAGACTGCATGAAGGCCAAAGCCACCGAACAACAGGTTTGCCTCGATGCCGGAGTGCAGTTCATTGAGGTGTTTGTCCTGCAGGCTCTTGTAGTCTCCGAAGGCTCGCAGGGCTTGCCGCCCGATGTTGAGCTGGTATGCAAGGTGAACATCGTAGGTCTCAAAGCCTATTCCATCGCTTCCGTTTTCGTCGTTCTTTCCTCTTGCAAATCCTGCACCAATCTGTAAGCCGTAGGCATTGATTTCAAAACCGCGAATGTCGTGGGACCGCATGCCTGCTGCGAATTTTTCCTCATCGTCGTATAGGTAGTACTTGATGGCGCCTTCTGTGAAGGATATGTCGCCAACTTTGAAGGCTAGATTGGGGCTAGGGGAGTATTGGATGAAGGCTCCATCGTAAAGGGCTGCCGCCTTGGCGAAAGTACCCTCTGCTTCAAGCTTGAGCGTTGCGGACCATTTTTCGTTGAATCTATGGCTGATGGCTAAGTTTAGGTCGGTGTCCAGGGTGTGGAGAACGTCGCTATCTTCAAAGTCGGTTGTGGCGTATGCCTTGGATTCCATGTTGCCGGAAATTTCCAGGGCGTAGGATCCGGAGGACAGGGCGCAGACCATTGCTGCGGCGGAACATAGAAACTGCTTTGTAGCCATTGATTTATCCTGCATTATTCTGCAAATTTAAAAAAAGTCCCTGGTTGAAAAACCAGGGACTTTTACTCAAAACGAGTCTTAAGCCGTTTTATTAGAAGCTGAAGACAGTTTCAACGCCGAAGCGGAGAGCAGTGTCTGCATCATCGTTGTCGTCACCCATCGGGATGTCGAGCATACCGAAAGCGGTGATGTTGAGGTTTTCAACCGGGCTCATGTAGAAGCGAGCGCCAACGTCGAGGGTTTCAACGCTTGCGTCGTCATCGAGAGTGTTGGTGTGGTATTCAACAGGAATACCGAGCTTGATGAAGCCAGCGAGCTTGAGAGCCGGTTCAGCGTAGATGAACATCCATTCAGGAATTTCACCTGCATATTCCTGGTTGCCGAGGTCTCCGTCATCGGTGAATGCGATGAAGAAGGAGGTCTTGATCTGGAACATGCTTACGTCGAAGGTCGGTTCAGCCAAGATGGTGTGTGCAGCAGAGGTGATGTCTGCGTCGCCAGCGAGGCTCTTGTCGTCGTCGTCGTCGCCGAGGAAGTCAGCATGGAAGCCATAGACAGCGCGGAAGCTGAAGCCACCGATGGTGAGGCCTGCGTCGATACCGGCATGGAGTTCGTTGTGTTCTTCAGTCTGGTAAGACTTGTAGTCCACATACGGACGGAGGTGCTGACCAGCGTAGTTGAATTCGTATGCTACGTGAGCGTTGTAGTTAGCGCCGTTGCACCAACCGAAGTTGTTATCGGCGTAGCAACGTTCGTCGTTGCCGTTACGGCCAAAGCCGATGCCCAGTTCAAGGCCGGCGAGTTCGATCTGCATACCGCGGATGTCGTGTTCCTTCATACCAGCAGCATTGTAGGTCGGATCATCGTAGCCATAGTAAGCAACGAATGCACCTTCAGAGAAGGTCAGGTCGCCGAACTTAACAGCGAAGAAGTCGGCCGGCTTGTACTGAACGAATGCACCATTGTAGCCAAAGCCCGGAGCTTCGTTTGCGTCGTCGGCTTCGATACCCAAGTGTGCAGACCACTTGTTGTTGAACTTCACGTCGATGTTGAGGTCGGCGGTGGTGGAGTAGTTGTGACCGAGGTCTTCGTCAGCGAGAACGTCGTTGGTGTAAGCGTCGAATTCGACTTCACCAGAGAACTTAACTTCCATCTGAGCAGCGGAGGTTTCTTCGTTCATGCTAGCCTTGAGCATGTCGAGAGCGTTGCCAGCAGCAGCGGAAACTTCACCCTTGTCTTCTGCAGGAGCAGCTTCGGCGGTCTTAGCTTCTTCAGCCTTCTGAGCTTCAGCGGCAGCCTTTTCTTCTTCAGCCTTCTTAGCTTCAGCAGCAGCCTTTTCTTCTTCAGCCTTCTTGGCTTCGGCGGCGGCCTTTTCTTCTTCAGCCTTCTTAGCTTCAGCAGCAGCCTTTTCTTCTTCAGCCTTCTTGGCTTCAGCAGCGGCCTTTTCTTCTTCGGCCTTCTTGGCTTCTTCAGCAGCCTTTACGGAATCAGCGTTAGCAACCGGAGCGGCAGCTTCAGCCTTGGGAGCTTCAGCAGCAGGAGCAGCGGCAGCAGGAGCAGCGGCAGCGGGCTGTGCAGCAGGAGCAGCAGCGGGAGCTGCTGCGGGGGCGTTCTGAGCAAGTGCGCCAGCGGCAGCGATGCCGAGGACAATTGCAGAAAGCTTCATCTTGTTCATTCTAATTCTCCTTTTATAGGATTTGGTGTTGTGAATTTCACAACCGCAAATTTAGTTAGTTTCGTGTATTTTTGCACCCCTAGTAAATTAAAAATGGTGATAAAACACACAAAAAAAAGGTTATTTTGTATAATTTGGAGTATGAAAAAGAGCTTTTTTACACTGGTGGTAATGTTGTCGACGTTTGCCGTGGCCCTGCCGGTTACGGGATCATTTAAAGACGGTCGCGATGGAAAAGTTTACCGAACCGTGATAGTCGGTTCAAAAACTTGGATGGCCGAAAACTTGAACTTCAAGTCCAAGGGTAGCGAGTGCTACGAGGGTTCCGAAGAAAATTGCAAGAAATACGGCCGACTTTATACGTTCGAAGCGGCAACCAGGGCTTGTCCTGCGGGCTGGCACCTGCCTGAAAACGACGAGTGGACCATGTTCAAGACCTTTATCGAAGATAGCGACGGCAAGGAAGCCGCCTGGGTGAGCCTCAAGTCACGAGACAAGTGGGATGGCTCCGATAGGTACGGCTTTGATGTTGTTCCTGCAGGGAAGGCTACGGATTCCTTCATGGATTTGGGAGTCTCGGCACATTTCTGGAGCGCAACCGAAGAGGATGGCGACGCCTATGGATGGCACCTTGCTCCTCCCGGTGACTTTAGCCGCGACTTCGATATCAGCTCCAACATGTATTCCGTGCGTTGCCTGAAGAATTAGATAGCAGTGAATTTGCTTTGGGACTTGACGATTTTCTTTTTGTAGTTTACATTTGTGCACTATGAACGCGGATTTTAAGTCAGCTCCCGATTTTCAGAAAATGCTTGATTCCTTAGATGCGGAACAGCGCCTTGCCGTAGAGACTACGGAGGGTTTTGTTCGCGTGATTGCGGGGGCTGGTTCAGGCAAGACCCGTACGCTAACCCATCGTTACCTGTATCTGGCCAAGGAACTGGGAATTTCCCCCGGCAACATTCTTTGCGTAACCTTTACCAACAAGGCTGCCGGCGAAATGAAGTCCCGTATCCGTACTATGTTGAAGGGTGACGATTCCGGCTACATTTCCACGTTCCATGGCTTTTGTGTTCAGTTTTTGCGTGAAGATATCCATGTGCTGAACTATCCCAAGGAATTCATGATCCTGGATGAGGACGACCAGAAATCCCTGCTGAAGAAGGCTTATGCCGAACTGGGCTTGCACCTGAACGACCTGAAGATCAGTAGCGTCATGGATTTTATCGGTGGTCGCAAGGCCATGGAAACAGATTATGTCTCCATGTTCGCTGAAAAGGATGGCGAGGCCCTGCTGGAATTGATTGATTCTGCGCCAGACAAGTGGCACAAGGTTTATTACCGTTACCTTTATGAGCAGCGCAAGAACTTTGCCCTAGATTTTGACGATCTTATCCTGGTGACGTTGTATATCCTGAAGCGATTCCCGGAGAAATTGGAAAAATGGGCCAAGCGCATGATGTATATCATGGTGGATGAATTCCAGGACATTGACGGTCAGCAATACCAGTTGGCAGAACTGCTTAGCAGTTACCACAAGAACCTGTTTGTGGTTGGTGACCCGGACCAGACCATTTACACCTGGCGCGGCGCCGATGTAAACCGTATTCTTGACTTTGACCGCCATCATGAAGGCTGCAAGACTATTCTTCTGCAGAACAATTACCGCTCTACGCCTAGCATTTTAAAGGTCCCGGATTCTGTCATCAAGAATAACGAATTCCGTATCCAGAAGGTTTTGAAGCCCGTGCGTGCCGGTGGCAAGACTCCTGTTTTCTACCACGCCAAGAATACCCGTAAGGAAGCGGAGTGGATTGTTGAACGTGTCCAGCAGGCGGTGGAAAACGGGGTGGACTACAAGGATATCGCGGTTCTGTACCGCATGCATTCCCAGTCCCGTTCTGTTGAAGAAGCCTTGATGAGTGCTGAAATTCCTTACAAGGTCTATAGCGGTATCGGTTTCTACCAGCGCCAGGAAGTGAAGGATGTGCTTTGCTATCTGCGTATGCTTGTGTATGCCGATGACCTAAGCTTTATGCGTGTGGTGAATACGCCCAAGCGCATGTTCGGTCCCAAGAAGCAGGCAGTCTTGCAGAGTTATGCGGCTAGCCGTGGGCTCTCTCTTTACGACGCCCTGCTTGAAATCTATGTGGCTGCCGAGGCGGAAAATGCCGCCGTGGAGAATACGGAAGATAAGCCGGAGCTGGACTGTGCCGCCTTCATGGCCCGTACCAAGGTAGGGGAGTTTGTAAAGCTTATCGAGAAGTTCCGTTCTTCCTATAAGGACATGGCTGTTAGCGATGTACTGACCAAGATGCTTCGCGAATCGGGCTACGAGGAAATGCTCCGCCTGGATGGAGACGATGACCGACTTAGCAATCTTGCTGAATTGAAGCAGGGTGTCATGGAGTTCGAAAAGAATTTCGAGGAAGACGCTACCCTGGATGAGTATCTGCAAAACATCGTGCTGTTTACCAATGCGGATACGGATGGTTCCGCTGACGCTAATTCCGAAAGTGGTGACGCCGCCGAAAATGCCCGCAAGAATAAAATCCAGCTTATGACCATCCACAACGCCAAGGGGCTGGAGTTCCCCTATGTGTTTGTTTGCGGGCTGAATGAAGGTTGTTTCCCGGTGAAGCGGGTAAAGAACAAAATCCAGCTAGAAGAGGAGCGTAGGCTTGCTTATGTGGCCTTTACCCGCGCCGAGAATGTCCTTTGCATGAGTGATGCCGAAGACAGCGCCGGTGGCGATGTGCAGTGCCGTTATCCGTCTCGGTTCTTGTTGGAAATGAACATGGACGAACTGGATATTGCCCGCGGCTTCAGCGACGAATGGTACCAGGAGGCCCGCAAGCACATTGCCCAGGTAGATAGCGAGCGCGAATTGAACGAAAGTCTAGATAATCTTGATTTAGACGGATCCGGTGTGGATGGGGTTTCTGGCAAAAAGGCTCCTATGGCCCAGTTTGCCGAGGGTGATCGCGTGTTCCACAAGATCATGGGTGAGGGAACCGTGGTTGGCGTTGATACGGAGAACTTCTATTACGAAATCAAATTTGACAAGATTACCACCCACAGGGCAATCCAATTCGACTATCCGCTACAACGGATAGATTCTTCAGACGAAGAATAATTTCAAAAAGGTGTGAAAACAGTTGCGGGATTAAAGTCCCGTAGCTGCAACCAGTGCAAACATCAAGATGCCGGCGTAAACACCGCCCAGCAAGTCGTCTGCCATAACGCCCCATGCTCCGGGAAAAGCTTCGAACTTGTGGATGCCCAGCGGCTTCAGAATGTCAAAGAAGCGGAACAGGGCGAATGCGATTCCCAAAATCCAGGGGTGTGCCAGGATGCTTGCCGTGGAAACGAAAGCGACGGACATGAAAATACCGCACACTTCGTCAATGACGATCCAGCCCGGATCTTCTGTCTGGGTGTCATTCATGGCTTTCTTTACGAAAGGGATGGCGGCAAAAAAGACAATGAGGGCGGCGGCAAGAAAGGCAATGTTCAAGCCTGCGCTGTATCCCGCGAAGGTCAAGTCCGGGCATCCGATCTTTGCAAACAGTAGAGCCATGGGGTAGGCTACGATAGCGGCTGCCAAACTTCCCATGGTGCCGGGAGCCTTGGGGCTCATTCCAGAACCGAAGAAAGTACAAATCTGTGCGGAAACAAAGTCCGTACCGCGCCACTGGTGAGGTACGCGCTTCTTGCCGTATTTTTCCTTAAGTTCTTCCTTGTTCATAATTACCTTGCATCTAGAACTTCAAACATCAATCAATATAAATTCCTGGCTCGCGGTAGTTTTCGTCGCGGTTGCTGTTGAAGCTTTTGTCGGAAATGCTTTCGGCGGGGTGGGCGGGCCACGGCGATTCCACTTCTTCCTTGATCTGGGCGGCAGCGGCCTCGCGCTTCTTGTGCCAGGCGGCCAGCTGTTCCTTGAAGGCGGTGCGCAGCAGTTCCATGCCGATGTTTTCCTTGGCGCTGACCTGAATTGCCTCAGGGTAATTTTCACGCAGTTCGTTACGGCGGGCTTCGTCGCAGGTTTCTACCTTGTTGAATACGCGGAGGCGGGGCGTCTCGGGGCTGATAATGCCCTGCAGCGTCTTGTGGGTCACTTCCAGATGTTCGCGGTAGTCGGGGGCGCTTCCGTCAACCACTTCAAGGATACAGTCGGCGTGGGCGGCAACTCCCAGGGTGCTCTTGAAGGTTTCAATCAGGTTGTGGGGGAGCTTGCGGATAAATCCCACGGTGTCAGACAAAATAATGTTCTCGCCTTCCAGGAACAGTTTACGGGTCGTGCTGTCCAGTGTAGCGAAAAGCTTGTCTTCCACATAGACGTCGGCGCCGGTCAGGCGATTGGTGAGGGTGGACTTGCCCGCATTGGTATAGCCCACGATTCCCAGATGGAAAATGTCGTTGCGGTTCTCGGCCTGCTGCTCCCGGGCGTCCTCAATTTTTTCCAGCTTTTTCTTCAGTTCCTGGATTCGCTTGCGGATCATTCGGCGGTCCGTTTCCAGCTGGGTTTCGCCAGGACCCTTCGTTCCGATACCGCCGTTATGCTGGCGGCATAGGTGAGTCCACGCACCTGTCAGGCGGGGCATCATGTACTGCAGCTGGGCCACTTCCACCATGAGGCGGCTTTCGGCCGTGACCGCGTGCTTTGCAAAAATGTCAAGAATCAAACCAGTGCGGTCCAGCACCTTGATTCCGGGGAGGCGGGCTTCCAGGTTGCGCACCTGGGATCCGCTCAAATCGTCGTCGAAGACCACCATCTTGGCGTCGTTTTCTTCCAGGGCACGCTTGACTTCGTTTACCTTGCCTTCGCCAATGAGGGTGGCGGCGTTGAACTGCTGAACGCGCTGCAAGAAACTTTGCACCACTTCGGCGCCGGCGGTTTCTGCCAGGCGGCCAAGTTCCGCCAATTGTTCGGTGGCAAGCCAGGGACGAACCTTGGGAGTGGCGATTCCGACTAGAATGCAACGTTCCTTCTGGACCTTATTTTCCTTAAGCCCACGTTCCCCGCGGGATTTCTTTTCGCGGGGGTGGAAATCATTGGAAAATTCGTCGGCATGCTCGCTGTCGAGCCCTCGGTTGAATTCCGGGTCGTTTCCTCGGTTTCTCTGGTTATCTTGTCTGCGCATACAAAAATCCAATATAAAAATTTTGAACAGGATTATTTTTTTATATTGCCCAAAGATGAAAATCCGTCTTACCACAGAGACCAAGAATAGATTGAAACGTTTCCGCAAGAACAAGCGGGCGTTCTATTCCTTGATTGTCCTGGTGGTTGCCTATCTTCTTTCGTTGACCAGTCCTTGGACGGTGAACGACGAACCTCTGGTGCTCCGCTATCAAGGCAAGACTTATTTCCCGGCATTTGTCCAGTACAGCGAAAAGGAGTTCGGTGGCAGTTACGATACGGAGCAGGACTATGCCAAGCTTTTTGCCGATGTTCGTGAGTGCGAGGAAGATGCCGCCGAAGGTTTTACCCGCGCCGGGGGCTGTCCCGAGACGTGGGCAATTATGCCTCCTGTTGCACATGATCCCCTGAAGGCGGATCTTGACGATGATGGTACTCCTCCATATGCCCCCAGTGCAAAGCATTGGCTGGGAACCGATAGCAACGGCCGTGACGTGCTGGCCCGCCTCATTCACGGCTTTAGAATTTGTATCAGCTTTAGCTTGCTCTTGACTGTTCTTGGCACCTTGCTGGGAATTGTCATTGGCGGAATCCAGGGCTACCTTGGTAAGTTCTGGGATACGGGCATGCAGCGCATGATTGAAATCTGGTCGTCGTTACCTATGCTCTATGTGGTAATCTTGATCGGAAGCATCTACGGACGAAGCTTCTGGCTATTGATCTTGATCATGGCCGCGTTCAACTGGATTTCCTTGAGCTACTACATGCGTGCGGAATTCCTGAAGCTTCGCAACATGACCTATGTGCAGTCCGCCAAGGTTCTTGGCATGAGCCATCGTCATATTTTCTTCAAGGAAATTCTGCCCAATGCCATGACCCCGGTGGTGACCTTGTTCCCCTTTACCCTTATCGGCGGTATCGGTAGCTTGACTTCCCTGGACTTTTTGGGCTTTGGACTTCAGCCGCCTACACCTAGCTGGGGCGAACTGATGAGCCAGGGCCTCAACAATCTTTACGCCCCCTGGATTTCGGTAAGCACTGTGGCTGCTCTTTTTGTGACTTTGCTCTTGACCACCTTCGTGGGAGAAGGTGTCCGTGATGCAATGGATCCCAAGTCCGGAGACCGGTATGAATAAAACGCTTCGCATTTTATAATGAACCGTGAATAATTAAACGTGAACAATTAATATGGCGCTTCGCGCGGAATAAAGAATAGATGGATGATATGAACATCGCTCCAGTCCTATCGGTGAGAAATCTTTCTGTTGCCTTTGGTTTTTCCAAGGGCAAGAAAGGTACTTTCATCTGTAAGGAAGGAAAGCCTTTGCAGGTGACGGACAAGGTCAGCTTTGATATCCGCCCCGGTGAATTCTTTGCGCTGGTGGGGGAGTCTGGCTGTGGCAAGAGTGTTACCGCCATGAGCATCCTGAGATTGCTTCCGCAGCCCAGCGCCCAGATTGTTAGCGGCGAAGTTCTGTTTAACCGTTCCGTCATTCTGAGCGACTCCTCCTCTGAGGAAGAATCCAGTGCAGTAGACTTGGTTAAACTGCCTATTGCTGAATTGCAGAAATATCGCGGTTCCAAGATTGCCTGTATTTTCCAGGAACCCATGCAGGCTCTCAATCCGGTACTGACCATCAAGAAGCAGCTTCTTGAAGTTTTGAGGAGTGAAAAGTCCAAGAAGGAAGAAAGCCTTGAGGTCATCCGTCAGCAGCTAGCTGCAGCAGGATTTTCAGACCCCAATCGAGTGCTTGATTCCTATCCCCATGAGCTTTCCGGTGGCATGCTCCAGCGCGTATGTATTGTGATGGCGCTTCTTGCTAAGCCCAACCTGATTATCGCTGATGAACCTACCACCGCTTTGGATGTGACAGTACAGGCTCAGGTTCTTGCTGTCCTGAAGGAAATGGCTTCCAAGTCCGGTACTGCGGTTCTTCTCATTACGCACAACATGGGCATTGTGTCCCAGTATGCGGACCGCGTGGCGGTCATGTATGCGGGGCGTATCGTGGAGACGGGCCCTGTGGACCAGGTCATCAACGAACCTCTTCATCCCTATACCCAGGGGCTGTTGGCTGCCATTCCTGAAAGCCACAGCCAGATGAAGAACCTAAGATCCATTCCCGGTTCTGTTCCCCACCCGAGGGATTTTGTCGCCGGTTGCCGATTTGCAGACCGCTGTGAAGTTTGTTCCTGTGGAAGCGAAGAACTCCAGGCTGGCTGCCGCTCGGCGCAAAGACCGCCTTGCATTGGAAACGTGCAAGACGCTTTCGGCCATATTGCCTTCTGTTTCCGCAAACTTTAACTCTGGTTTTTATGATCGTGTCGCAGGATGCTTGAATCCTTGTGCTGCACGAAAATCTTGAAATAAAAAAGGCCGCATTTTATTGCGGTCTCTTTTCGCATGGCGAAACAGGTTACTTAAATGCCTTGCACCACTTGGGAACGATGTCGGTAGCCTTGCCTTGGATACATACGTCCGTATCGGGATCGTACTGGGGTACTTCTAGGTTCAGGCAGGTAACCTTGGCGCCGTAGCGCTTGGCTATGCTCTTGAATCCGGCGGCGGGGTAGACCACGCTGCTGGTTCCGATGTATACGAATTCTTCGCATTCAATCAGGGCCTGCTGGATTTCTTCCATGTACAGGGGCTGCTCGCCGAAGAATACGATGTCGGGCCGGCTCATGGCTCCGCAGAAGGGGCAGCGGGTTTCCATGGTCTCGTCGGCCTTGTACATAAAGCGATGCTCTGGATTCTTTTCGCAGGTCAGTCGATTCAGGTCGCCGTGCATGTGGAGAACCTGGCGGCTGCCGGCACGTTCGTGAAGGTCGTCTACGTTCTGGGTTACCAGCAGGAACTCGTTACCGAGACGTTTTTCCAGTTCTACCAGGGCCAGGTGGGCGGCGTTGGGCTTGTGTTCGGGAAGCCCCTTACGCAGGAAATTGTAGAAGTCCTTGACGCGCTTCTTGTCGCGGGCGTAGCCTTCGGGTGTGCACACGTCGTCGATATTCTCGTGCTCCCACATGCCGTCGTTGCCGCGGAAAGTTCTCAGTCCGGATTCTGCGCTGATGCCTGCGCCGGTAAGTACTACAAGACGTTTTTTCATGGGACACCCTCTTAGCAGAGGCCTCCAAAGAACAGGGTTTCCGACAGGATGCCGCTTTCGAAGTCTGGCAGGTAAAGGCTTTCGTTTTCTCCGTGGGCGTTGCATTCAGGGTCTTCGAGACCGGTCATGAGAATGGGAATGTCGCCGAGGATGCTACGGAAAAGTTCTGCGCCGGGGATGCTTGCGCCGCAGCCGACAATCTTGGTTTCGGTTCCGTAGGCGGAGGCCATGGCTTCGCTCATCTTCTTGAAGAAGGGGTGATCCGTATCAGTGACAAAGGGGTTGGCTCCGTCTTCGGTCTCGATTTCGCAGGCGAGGCCATAGGGAACCTGTTTCTTGATAAAGTCTACCAGCAGCTGTGTGCAGCGTACTGCGTCCATGCCGGGAGCAAGGCGAATGCCGATTCGGGCATAGGCGCTGTCCTGAAGGACGTTTCCGGCGTTGGTACGGCTGCCCACTTCCATGGCGGTCACCACCAGGCTGGGCTTGCGCCATAGGGTTTCCAGGATTTCGTCTTCGCTGCATTTGAGCTTGACGCTGTCCAGTACGCCGCCGTCGTTACGGAAGATTTTCTCGGTCATGCCCAGGCTCTTGTAGGAGGTAAGTTCCTCGGCCGTAGGCGGTACAAGTCCATCCTCGAAATGGGGGATGAGGATCTTGCCGGTGCCGTCAGTAAGGCTTGCAATGATACGGCAGAGAGCCTGACCTGGGTCGGGAATAGGGCCTGACCAGGAACCGGAATGAAGGGGCGCCTTTGTAGAGCGGAGTACGACAGAGATGGCGCTCATGCCACGGAGGGTGGCTGTAATGGAGGGCGTTCTCTTGGCGAAGTTGCCCAGGTCCGCAATAATGACTGCGTCGCTTTTCAGGAGCTGGGCATGGGCCTTCAACAGGCCCTCGAATCCGGCGCTGCCGGATTCTTCTTCGCCTTCGATGATAAACTTAAGGTTTGGACCATCCTGCTTTTTCCAAGCGCGAACCTGTTCAAGAGCTGCAAGGTGGGTGATGATACCTGCCTTGTCGTCGGCGGTGCCACGGCCAAAGAGCCTTTCGCCATCGGCACTGACGGTTGCTTCGAAGGGCTTGGTATTCCAAAGGGCTTCGCGCATGGGCGGCTGCACGTCGTGATGGGCGTACAAAAGGATGGTGGGCTTGTCCGGGCTGGTGAGGCTTTCACCGTAGACCGTGGGGCGGCCGCTTTCGGGAAGCAGGAACTGTACGTTGGTGAGACCCGCGTCAATGAACATCTTCTTGACGGCTTCAGCGGATTCAAGGACAAACTTCTGGTCGAAATTGTCGAAACTGATGGAGGGAATACGAACCAACTGGCGGAGCTGTTCAATGTACTCCGGCATTTTGTCGTGAATGGTCTTTTTCAGTTGTTCCTGCATATTACGAAATTCTGTTATATATTTATACGCGAATAAGATAGTAAAGAACTTTGGTTTTGGGCGTTGCCCCCCTTTATTTGCTATTTTTTGAAAGGAATAAAATCAAGATAGTGATTAGAGTCACTAATCGTGATTCTTTAGGAAAAGGTTTTACTTATGAGTTTTAACTGTGTAAATCACGAATATTATTTAAACTTTGGCGACAGGGTTTTGGCCATGATCAGAAAGGTGTTCCATAAGTACCCTGAATTTCGCCATGATTCCCTGAAGCATGTAGCAAAATTTGCTCCCGTGATTCCCTTCATGGGTGGTCGTCCGGACTTGAGCAAGACCCTCAAGCGTGTGGTGTCCTTCCCGGACCATAGCAACTCCCTTTACTTCGGCTGTCCCATTATTCTGGCTGCAGGTGCCAACAAGACCGCTAAGCGTATTTGCGATTATGCCAACATGGGTTTCGGTGGTATTTCTGTTGGTACCGCGACCCGTAATTTCCGTGAAGGCAATACCCATCGTCCCCGCATTGGTTTCCTTGAAGAAGAAAGGGCCATCCATAATAGCATGGGCTTGAATAACGAAGGCGTTGAAGTCATTGCCAAGCGTGTCGATTCCCAGTTGACCAAGGCTCATAAGGTGGGCTTGTGCGTTGGCGTTTCCGTGGCGGAAACCCCGGGCCTTACAGATGAAAATGAAAAACTGAAGGATGTAGTAGAAAGCTTCGCCATTGCCTACAAGGCTGGCGACTATATCGAAATTAACGTGAGCTGCCCCAACACCGGTGAATCCCGTGTAGACATGGACTTGACCCTTACGGAAAAGATCTTCAGTGAAATCATGAACTTCCGTAACTCGCAGACTTTGCGCAAGGCTGTCTATGCAAAGATCAGTCCGGACCTTTCCGAACGTCACTTGGTGAACATCATGGACATGCTTGTCCGTTGCGGTGTCAACGGCGTTGTGGTAGGAAATACCTATCCTACAAAGAAGATCAGCGAACTTCCGGTACAGACCAAGTTCGAAGATCTTACTCCGCTCCGTGCCGATGGTGATTGCGGCGGCATGTCCGGTCGTCCTCTTTACGAAAACATGCTGTGGAACGTAAAGTATATCCGTGAACATTATCCGGAAATGAGCGTCATTGCCTGTGGCGGTATCGACCATGGCTTCAAGGTTTATGACTTGATTAAGCTGGGTGTAGATGCGGTGCAGTGCTATTCCGTGGTGGCTTTCCGCTGGATGGCTGCACACGCCATGCGTAAGGAACTGGAAGTCGCCCTCAAGGAAGATGGCTACAGCTCCCTGGCAGAATATGACGATCGTAATCCCAAGCAGACAAAGGTTGCTCGTTGATTCAATTCGGACGGATTGTCGCTAGAACTGTGCTGACGGTAGGTCTCCTGCTGTCAGCTTCTTTTGCTGGCTACTTTCTGGACGAAACAACGCCCCGTGTAGAGCCTCCGCGGGAGTTGCCCTCCTGGATATTTGGCGGTTCCTTCGATATTGGCTTCTATCTCAACGCTCTGGATGTGGGCGCATCTGCTGCAGGGGAGTACCGCCTCCTTCCCAAACATTCCCTCGGGTTGGCCGCGGGCGTCCAGTTTGGCGGAGAACTGTTGGATGTGGCCTTGGATTACCGCTTCTTCTTTGGCGGAACCATGATGGAAGTCGGCTACGATGACTTTATCCATCTGGCGGTGGCCGGTATGTACTTTGAAAAGTTTGACGAAAGCTATTTCGTGCCGACTATCTCTGTGGGGTATGGCCGCGACTTCATGCCCTTGCGTAAGGCCGATCTCCTGTGCCGTATGGAAATCAAGATTTCCTATCTCATAGGGGAGACAATAGCCGATTTCGATGAAGGCAAGTTGATTGCCCGAGAAACCCACATGGTAACCAATTTTTCTGTAGGCGTTTTCCTGTTCTAGCATAGGTTATTTCAGTTGGAGTTCTAGATGAAAAAATCTTTGTTGTCCGCTGTTCTAATGTTATCCACTTTGTCGTTGGCGGCTCCATGGCTTGGTGTTACCTTCAAGAAAGGAGTTTTTGAAAATCATCTGGCGCTGGATGTAAAGGGCGTTCATCCAGGTTCCGGTTGCTTTACCGCAGGCATGGTTGCTGGCGACCAGATTATCGGTGTCCAGGGTGTAGCCCTTACCGACATGTCGCAGATTCAGAGTGCAGTGTCCAAGGGCAAGGCCGGGCAGAACATCAAGATTGAAATTGCAAGAGACGGTAAAAAGATTCCCTTGAATGTGAAACTGACTGAACGTCCCGATGATATCAGTGACTTGACCGGCTCTGCCATCGGTAGCAAGATTGCTGAATTCAAAGCCAACTTCTACAAGAATGGCGAAAGGCGCCTGGCAAAGCCCAAGGCTACGCTGCTGGATTTCTGGGCTACCTGGTGCGGTCCTTGCCGCAAGACTTTGCCGGTCCTGGCGAGCGTCTACAAGAAATACAATGCAAAGGGGCTTGAAGTCATAGGCATCTCTAACGAGGAAGTCTCCGTGCTGAACCAGTTCTACGCCCAGCAGCATGCGTCCCCCTATCCGCTGTATCGAGACGCAACCCAGGACATGTGGCGTCGCTATGGAATCCACGCGGTACCCACCCTAATGCTTCTTGATCAGGATGGATACATTAAGCGCGTATGGAGCGGCGCTCCCAGCGAAGCTATGGTAGAAAAGCTGGTGCTGGAAGTTATGAACGAAGCGAAGTAATTCCTGCACGTTCTAGCAAAAAGCAAAGTCCCCGGTCTTGAACCAGGGACTCTTTTTTTAAAGGTTGTTGAATATTAATGGACGGAAGCCTTTTTCTGGGTGGCGAACAGCTTGTCGTACTCGGCCTTGCTGATACGCTTGTAACCGGTAGTGATACCACCAAATTCATAGTAGGCGGAATCACCCTTGACGCTCATGCAGTAGGTCATGTTCAGGGAGTTCTTGCCACAGATCTTGCCGTCTTGGGCGGTTGCTTCAAGATCGCCATTGACATTGCGAATGGTGAAGTTCTGGTTGTCGGTGCTCAACACTTCGAAGATCATGTTGGCTTCACCTTGCCACTGTCCTACGTAGCTGCCGGCATTTTCACCGCAGGCGTTGAGGAGGAGGGTAGAAAGCAGAATTGCAGAGAGAGAGAGAATCTTTTTCATGTCATTTAAAATAGTATTTTTGAGTGAAAAAAAACATAATGTAACCAATGAATTACCTAATACGGCATATTTATCTATTGGCACCTGTTCTTGCTGTGGCCTTGCTGATTGGCATATACAGGCTGATCAAGGTCAATGACAGGCCTATTCCGAAGTATGAACCGAAGTACATAGAGGATACCTGGTCGGCAGAGGAGTACATAAGGCATTTGAAAATGCGTCCCTTTAACGACAGGGAAGTTCACCGCCTACTGCTGAAACGGACTAGGCAAAAGGCTGGTGTGTACCTGGAAAGCCTTTTACCTGCAATGGATACTGCCGGAATTGAAATTGTCCATGCCTTCCATGTGGTTCTTGGTGACGACTATGTTCCAGTAATCACCAGCGGTAACGATTATCCCTACCATAAGCAGAATTCAAAACATTACAAGAATGCTGCCATGGATTTTAGAATCAAGTACATTCCTTACGAAGACAGAAAAAAAATCGTCGATCTTGTGGATCAACGACTTAAGGATCGATTCAAGGTTATCTGGGAAAAAGACGAGGCGGAACATCTTCATGTGGAGATGCGGGACTAGTTATTCCGGAGCTTTGCGCCAGCCCCCTTGCGACTACTTACAGCAGCGGAAACCTACAGAAGGATACTGATTCTGGGGATAGAAGCTGAACTTGCTTTCGGTACACTTGCTTCCATTGTTGGTATTCCAGGCACCGCCTGCTACCAGGAACATGTTGGGATGGTCCTTGCTTGCAGTAGATGTCCATTCCCAGAGATTTCCGTTCATGTCGTACATGCCCCACCAGCTACGGCACTGTTCCTTGCGGCCAACGCGCTTGGCGGCCTTGGTGTTGGTGTTGCACTTGTTCTGCTTGTAGGAATCGCCGTAGGAGTACTTGTAGTTGTCCTTGCCGCGACAGGCTGCCTGCCATTCGTCTATGCTGCAGAGGTGCTTGCCTTCCTTGGCGCAGAGGGCCACTGCTTCTTCCTGGCTGACCATGTCCTTGGGAAGTTCGTCAGCCTTGTTGGGATATTCGTAGGCGTCGACGCACACGGTCTTGCCGCCAACGGGAACGGGATAGGCGTTCTTGCCGCAGATGTTGTCGCTGGCCATGTCGTACTTGGCTTCTTCCCACGGGGTGCGGTTTCCAACAGAGTCTTCTGCGAAATAGAATACGGAACCGGTCTTGTTGTATTCGATGGCCTTGCCTGCTTCGACGGGGTTCAGTGTGTCGCCAATGGAAAGGAATGTCTTGCACTTGATTTCGTCGCACTTGACCTTCAGCTTGATGGGGTCGTAGTAACGGCCTGCGGGAGGTGCGATTTCGGCAACCGGCGGAACCTTGTCGGAGTTACGGATGCTGTCCTGAATGCGTTTCTTTTCGGCTTCCTCGGCGCGGGCCTTGTCGGCGGCTGCGATGCTGTCGGCTACGGCCTTGAGGCTATCCTGACGGGCCTTTTCCAGAAGGGCAAGGCTGTCCTTGACGTGCTTGATGCTGTCGCGAACGTGACGGAGGCTGTCGCGGTTAATTTCCGGTTTTAGGTTTGCCAGGGAATCTGCAATACGCAGGCTGTCGGCGATACGGGCGCTGTCGGCGCGGAGTGCTGCCAGGGAATCGGCTGCACGGAGGCTGTCGGCGCGAAGCTTTTCAAGATTGCGGAGACTGTCAAGAGAACGCTGACGCTGCAGTTCCAATTCGGACTGCTGCTGGCGAGCTAGGGCTTCCTGCTTCATTTCGTCGAGCTGACACTGCGCAATGAAAAGACATGTCAGCAGAAGGAACATCAGGACAAGAATGACGATATTCTTTTTCTTGCGGTTCTTCTTTTGGGAATCGTTGCCTTGTGTATTATTCTGATTTTGCTCTGCCATAAAAGTCTCTTTTTTAAACCTAAATAAATGTCTTTACTAGTCTGCCTTTTCTGCGGCAATTGCATCCTGCTTTGCCGATTCGCGGACATCATTGAAAAGTTCACCCCAGTGGCGAATGATTTCCTGCTTCAATTCCTGGACGCTGATGTTACGGCGCAGGGAGTTTCGATAGGCGATGGAAATGTAACCCGTTTCTTCGGACACGACTATCACCAGGGCGTCACATTCGGAGGCCAGGGCCTTGGCAGCACGATGGCGCATGCCGTAGCCAGCTTCCTTTTCGGCGTTGCCTGTAGGCATGGGAAGAATACAGCCTGCAGCCACGATGCGCTTGCTATTCAAGATGACGGCACCGTCATGGAGTGCGGAGTTAGGGAAGAACAGGGCTCGTAAAAGTCTGGAACTGATTCTTGCATCTAGGATTTCACCGGTGTCGGCGTAGTTCTTTAGACCAACGCGTTTTTCGAGAACGATCAGTGCACCGGTTCTGGTCTTGGCCAGGTCTTGGACGGCGGCTGCGATGGTCTTGGTGATTTCGTCAAGGCCGCTGGCGTGGAAGAATATATTGTGGAAGTCCAGCTTACTTGCTGCCTGGCCGATTCGGGTCAAGGCGCTTCGAATTTCGGGCTGGAACAAAATCACGATGGCGATAATACCAAGCGTTGCCAGGTTACTGATGAGCCACACGACGGTGTGCAGTTCCCACCACTGTGCAATAATCCAGGCGAGGATCAGGAGAAGCCCACCAAAGATCATCTGGGCGGCGCGGGTTCCGCGGAACAATAGGAAGATGTAGTAGATGATGATGGATATCAGGAGAACATCCAGGATATCCGCCATACGGACATCAATAATATCGAATAGCTTAAATAGAACCATTGGTCATGGCCTCCAGATAAAGCATAGATTCCTTGGCTTCCTTAACGTCGTGGACGCGAATTACACTTGCTCCACCGAGGGCGGCAACGATGCCTGCGGTAACGGTGGGAATCAGGCGGTCGCTGGTTTCGAGTCCCTTCATCTTGCCGATGTAGGATTTTCTTGAAGAACCAATCAGGATGGGGTAGCCTTCCTCCAGGAAATCTTCGACGGACTTCATCAGGTCGATGTTGTCCTGGGCTGTCTTACCAAAGCCGATACCGGGGTCGATGCAGATTTTTTGCGGATCTACACCAAGTGCTAGAAGCTTAAGTACCTGGTCCATCAGTTCGTCGTGAACTTCCTTGACCACGTTCTCGTAGGGCTTGAAATCCTGCTGCATGGTGCCGAAGTTACCGCGGATGTGGTTCAATACAACGGACGCCTTAGTTTCGGCAACGGTCTGTGCCATTTCCGGGTCCAT
The DNA here is from genome assembly GCA_024398965.1 of Fibrobacter sp. Classification (NCBI taxonomy): domain Bacteria; kingdom Pseudomonadati; phylum Fibrobacterota; class Fibrobacteria; order Fibrobacterales; family Fibrobacteraceae; genus Fibrobacter; species Fibrobacter sp. The sequence continues at coordinate 55,422 of JAKSIF010000003.1, forward strand.
GGTCAGAGCGCTGATATCGTTGATGATATGGGCACCCAGGTGCATGGTTTCCTTGGCTACAGCGGATTTCACGGTGTCGATGGAAAGGTAGATGCCCATTTCTTGGGCAAAGGGTGCAAGCTTTTCCACCAAGGGGCAGACACGGTCGATTTCTTCTTGAACGGGAACAGGGGCGCTCCCGGGGCGACTGCTTTCGCCACCGATATCGATGATGGTTGCGCCTTCTTCAATGAGTTTTCGTGCATGATCAAAGGCTGCATCCAGGGTGTTGTGTGTTCCACCGTCGAAGAAACTGTCCGGGGTTACATTCACGATTCCCATGATCAAGGGGGTAGGCCTGCAATCCAGCAGGTCTTTGCCGATTTTCCAAGGAAGAGCTCTTGATTTGGAAAGCAGTTCTTTAAACATAATCCGTAGTCTTTTTAAGCTTGGGGCTTGGGTTCTTCGGGGGGAACTTCAGAAGAATTTTCATGGACAGTTTCGCCGCCTTCTGCCGGAGCTGGCTTGACTTCGGTAACGGGGGCGTCTGCGGCCGGTGCTGTCGGAGGATTTGCTCCGGGGTCGGGGGGCGGAACGTCGACCATCTTCTTCTTTTCGGCCAGTTCTTCCATGGCCTTGTACTGACGGCTCTTCTTGGTTCCTTCCAGCTTTTCGCCTGCCATGACGCGGTCGATTTCCTCACGGTCGAGGACTTCGAATTCAAAGAGGGCTTCGGCCAGGGTCTTCAACTGTTCGCGGTTTTCTTCCAGGAGGTTGCGAGCCTGGGTGTCAAGACGTCTGATCAGTCCGTTGACGGCGTTGTCGATCTTTTCTGCCATCATCTCGGACATTTCCTTGGGCTTGCTGATTTCGCGTCCCAGGAATACTTCGCCATCGGCTCGGCTGTAGCAGACAGGGCCGATTTCGTCGTCGAAGCCCCATTCGGTAACCATCTTGCGGGCAAGCTCAGTGGCTCGCATAATGTCGTTGGAGGCTCCGGTACTCTGGTGGTTGAAGAAAATCAGTTCGGCGAGACGACCGGACATCATGATCATGATACGTTCTTCGGCATATTCGCGACTGTAGCTGACTTGGTCTCGTTCCGGCAGTGCCATGGTAACGCCCAGGGCTCGGCCACGAGGAATGATGGTGATCTTGTGGAGCGGGTCGCTGTTCTTGCAGAGGAGCGTCATGAGGGCATGGCCTGCTTCGTGGTAGGCGGTATGACGTTTCTCTTCGTCGGTCATCAGGAGAGTACGGCGTTCTGCACCCATAGAGAGCTTGTCGCGGGCTTCCTCGAAGTCCAGCATGGTAACTTTCTTGTTGTTGAAGCGGGCTGCCATGAGGGCTGCTTCGTTTACAAGGTTTTCAAGATCGGCACCAGCCAAGCCAGGAGTTCCCTTTGCAACGGCCTTTATGTCCACGTCATCTGCCAGAGGCACCTTTCTCTTTTTCAGGTGGACGCGGAGGATTTCTTCACGGCCCTTCAGGTCGGGGAGGCCAACCACAATTTGTCGGTCAAAACGGCCCGGACGGAGCAAGGCCTTGTCCAATACATCGGGACGGTTGGTGGCTGCAATAAGGATAACGCCTTCGTTGGCGGAGAAACCGTCCATCTCCACCAGGAGCTGGTTCAAGGTCTGTTCACGTTCGTCGTGTCCACCGCCAAGGCCCGCGCCACGCTGGCGACCTACGGCATCAATTTCATCAATAAACAGGATACAAGGGGCGTTCTTCTTTCCGTTTTCAAAAAGATCACGGACACGGCTTGCGCCCACACCCACGAACATTTCCACAAAGTCGGAACCGCTCATGCTAAAGAAGGGTACGCCAGCTTCGCCAGCCACGGCGCGGGCGAGCAAAGTCTTACCGGTACCCGGAGGACCAACCAGCAGGGCTCCCTTGGGAATACGGCCGCCCAGTGCGTCGAACTTCTTTGGATCCTTCAAGAATTCAACCAGTTCCTGCAGGTCTTGCTTTGCTTCGTCGCAACCAGCCACATCGGTGAACAGGGTCTTTTTCTTGGAGTCAAGTTGCTTGGCCTGGCTCTTGCCAAAGGAGAAGGGGTTCTTGCCACCTCCGCCCATCTGGCGGTTCATCATGAAGTAGAAGAAAACAATCAGGAGGATTGCGGGCATGAAGGCGATAAGGGTGTCCATCCAAGAGGTCTCTTCGTGGATGACCTTGACCTTGACGCCCTTGAACACTTCCCATGCGGTAATCTGTTCGTTGGTCACGTCCAGCATGTGGCTGGTAAAGCGCTTGGTGCCACCTTTTTCATTGTCGGACTTGGTAAACCTAGCGATAGCGCTACGGTTTGCCTTTGCCTCGGCCTGTTCCTCGGGTGTCATTTCGCGGGCACCTTCGATCATTACGCCGTCTTTGGTCTTCTGGAGGGTCAATTCCGTAATGACCTTGGTGGAGTCGCCCATCATGGCCAGGAATTCGGTGCGAGTTATGTCGGATTCACCTTCCTTGCCTGCCAAGGGGAACATGATAAACAGTAAAAGAATCATCACGATAAGGATGATGAAATTCTTGTTCTTGTACGGGGGCGTCGGCTTGCCTTTCGGTTGACTCATACGTTCCTTCGGTCGTTAATAAACTTGTATACGTGCATTTTAGGCCGCAGATAACGGCCTTTTACTTGTCCATAACAAGATACAAATTGTCGCTATCCTTGATTGAGGCTAAATCACAAAACCAAAGGATATTACGCCGTTTTTCAAGGATAATTTGCTTATGTCTAAAATGTCTTGGAAGTGGATTGGGTAAACAAGCTTTGCTTTGATTGATTGCGAGCCTGAATCCCTTGGTTTCTAGCCAGAGACGGAAAATTTCAGAACTCAGTAGTTCGTTAGGAAATTTTTTAAGGTCAATGGTCAGGACTTTTCCGTATTGACTGAATTCGTCGCTGTGGGGGCAGTTCTGCGGCGAAACCATGGCTGGATCAAAGATGGCATTCGCCTTTTCCAGAACGCGGGAATAGGCTTTCTGGGCAAGGGATCCAACATGGCAAAGCTGCAAAGTAGCTTCGGGAACTGTTTTCTCAAGATAGGGAAGGTCTACGTGACGAATCTGGTTGCGGGCAAACTTGGTGTCGGAATTGGATTCATCTTCACACCATACAAGACCATTTTCGGCGGCGTATTGAGTCAGTTCCTCTCGCGTCACATTTAAGAAAGGTCGATAAAGTTCCGTGCTTCCGAAGGATCTTGTCTCTTGAATTCCGCGGAGTCCGGCCAGGCTTACTCCGCGACGCAACCTTAGATAAATCGTTTCTGCCTGGTCTCCCGCGTGGTGGGCCGTAAGGATGGCGTCGGCGCAGTTCTCTGCTGCGAATTGACGCAGTGCACTGTATCTGGCGTCGCGGGCGTTTTCTTCAAGGGATCCGCCTGCATTCTTAAGGGCGGTGCCGTCTAACCTTTCTATGAAAAAGGGAGCTTTGTAATTTACGGCGAAATTTTGAACAAATTCAGCATCCCTGTCGGCTGTTCCTTCTCGCAGCCCGTGATGCACATGGGCAATACCCAGCCATTCAATGCCGTGGTCTGCTTTGTGGGTTACAAAAAAGTGGGCGAGACAGATGGAGTCCAAACCGCCCGAAACAGCAAGAAGCAATCGCTTCCAGCCGTTTTGCTTGATTTTATTTCTTGTGGATTCAAGGAATGATGGGGGGGGATTGCTCAAAACAAAAAACCTTTATCCTCTATCCTTTATCCTCTCCGCTATTTATCGCAAACCTTAAAGAAGCAGCTGCGGGCACCGGTGTGGCAAGCCACTTGCGGGCCCTGCATGCGGACCTTGAAGAGCAAGGCGTCGCTATCGCAGTCGGTAGCCCATTCCACGACGGTCATAACGTTTCCGCTGGTGTCGCCTTTGTGCCAGTATTCCTTACGGCTGCGGCTCCAGAAAACCATTTCACCGCATTCCTGGGTACGGCGGAGAGCTTCTTCGTTCATCCATGCCATCATGAGAACGTCGCCCTTGTCTGCATCCTGAACGATAGCGGGAGCAAGCATAACGCCGTCCACTTCCACTTCGAACTTCACTTCCTTCATGATATCTTCAAACTTCATGGATCACTCTTTTTGTTGATGTTTTAATCGTTTCTTGGCTTGTATGCCGGGTTGTTTGCAAATAGTCCTGCCAGACAGTCTTTGTATTCTTTCTCGTTGCCACGTCCGCGGAGATAGAATGTTTCTGTGGTATCGGTTGCGTTCATTTCCAAGTAGTTGTTTGTGAGGTAGGCCCTGTATGCTTCGCTGCAGAATTCCGGTTTGTTGACGTAGCCAAATGTGGTTTCGTTGGAACAGGTTACGCCATTGGAAGAAACCTTGAAGGAATAGCGGGCTTCATTTATGCGGGTGGTTCCGTATGCTTCAACGTCAATGTTTTGTCCGCCTATGGTCAGGGTTCCTGTATTCTTCGTCAAGTTGGAAAAAGCCACGTCTTTTTGAGGGATGTCCTGGGGGTATTCGCTATCGCTACCTTCATTGTAATCGTATGGACAGATGTTGAAGTACGTTTCCAGAATGTCGTGCATCATTTCGTTGATGAAGACATAGTTGGGGTCGATTGTCATGTAGCTGATGACGGAGTCCTGCATGAATTCGTAGGCCATATTGAACAATTGTGCCTTTCCGCAGGTATAAACTCCGTTACGAATTCCGCAGTGGACGGAATTCCAGCTACCCCAAATAGAACCATCGTTGTTTCCTCCGAACATGAAGAAATCTATGTCGGGGTCCAAGGGAGAACTGTTTTCGTATTCTTCTGTGCTGCGGTAATACACCTTCATGGAATCGGCACTGATGGTGTAGGCGTATATGTTGTCGTCTCCCATGGGGTTCCAAGAGTAAACTCCATTGACGATGGTGCATTTGCCCCAGTAGTAGGTAAAATAATTGATGCCATCCTTGGTTTCGTACTTTGCAGGACGTGCAACGCGGAATGCGCCTTCTTCAGCTGACGTAGATTGGTTGCTTTCTGACGGAATTTGAGGATTGGCGGAAGAGTCGTCTCCGCAACCAATCAACAAAGACAATGCGATTGCTGTGAACGTCAGCGCCCCAAAATTCATTTTCTTAAAACTCATAAAACCTCCTAACTTTTTTGAGCATTAACCGCGAACTTGTCCTTCGCCGCGGAGCACCCACTTGTAAGTGCAGAGGCTTTCTACACCCATAGGGCCACGAGCGTGGAGCTTGTCGGTGGAAATGCCCACTTCTGCACCCAGACCGTATTCGCCGCCGTCGGCAAAACGGGTGCTGGCGTTTACCATGACGCTGCTGGAATCCACGTTTGCAACGAAGTAATCCTGTGCGGCAACGTCTTCGGAAACGATGGCTTCCGTGTGGCGGCTGCTGTACTTTTCGATGTGGTCTGCGGCTTCTTCCACGTTTTCCACAAACTTTACGCTGGCCTTCAGAGCCAAATACTCGGTGTGGTAGTTGGCTTCGCCGCCGATGTCGGTGACCTTTGCGATACCTTCCAGACGCTTCTGGGCGTCGGCGTTACCAAACAGTTCTACGCCACGGCTAGTGAGGGCTTCTACCAAACGCTTGACGTCTGCAGTGGGGAGGGCCTTGTCAAACAAGACGCATTCCATGGCGTTGCAGACGCCGGTACGCTGAGTCTTGGCGTTAATCAAGATGTTTTCTGCCTTGGCAATATCGGCAGCCTTGTCTACGTACACATGGCAGATACCGTTAAAGTGCTTGATCACAGGGATCTTGCTCTGTTCCACAACTGCGCGAATCAGACGTTCGCCACCGCGAGGAATCACCAGGTCGATGCAGTCGTTGCGCTGGAGCAGCATGCCCACCAGGTCGTGGCTGGTTTCCGTTACCAGCTGGACGGCGTCCGCTTCAACGCCGTTTTCGGTCAATGCCTTGCGGAAAATTTCAGCCAGGCACTTGGCGCTGTTCAAGGATTCCTTACCGCCACGGAGGATTACTGCGTTACCCGCCTTAAAGCAGAGGCAGGCACCGTCGATAGTCACGTTGGGGCGGCTTTCAAAAATAAAGAACACGGAGCCGATGGGCACAGCCACACGGCGGATATCAATGCCATTCTTTAGAGAGCGATGTTCAAGCTCCTTGTTCAGCGGATCTGCAAAGGCCGCAATTTCTTCGGCGCCCTTGGCCATGGTCTCGATGCGTGCATCGTTCAAAGTCAGACGGTCCAGCATGGAATCGCTGATCTTGCCGCGGGCGGCATCCACATCAATCTGGTTGGCTGCAAGAATCTCCGGCTTGCTTGCGCGGAGCAGTTCTGCCACGCGGGCGAGAACCTTGCTGCGGGTCTCTGCACTGAGGGTACGGATTTTCTTGCTTGCCTTACGGGCGTTGTTTGCCAGAAGGTCGGAATATTTCTCTAAATCGACAGTGTTCATACGCAAAATATAGCTTTTGAACATTTCGATGTTCCAACTTGGAATATGCGGCGGCTGTCAAATGTGAACTGAAACTTGATTTTCGTCACATTTGAGATTATTTTAATATCAAACAGGTTTGTTTTTATCCGCGACATTAACGGGTAGTCGCTAGGGTATCGGACTTGGGTGTTTAGACTCGGTGCTAGCCTTCTCTCTCAAACGGCACCGAGTCTTTTTTTGTTTCGATTTATTTTTGTTTGAACAAACTAAAAGAGACCGCGGAATATATCCGCGGCCTCTTTAACTTTTAACCTATACGCTCTACGCTATTACAGCAGTTCCACGATCTTTGCGAACAACTTGTCGGCCAGGGCGTTTGTTTCCAGTCCTTCGAAGATGTTGAACTGGTTGAACATGATCTTACCCTTACCGAAGGGATAGAGTTGCAGGTCGGAGCCGGCCTTGATTTCGCCATCCTTCAGAGTGAAGTCGCGGGCGAAGACGGTTGCGCCAGGCAGTTCATTCAGGGAAAGGCTCGGTGCAACTGCAGCGGAGATGTGGTCCAGCACGGCGCTGTCGCCGAATACGCCAGAAAGGGCGGATCCCTTGGGCAGGTAATGAATGCTCATTTCGTTAGCGCCGGTGCTCCAGTGGGATTCGATATTGAAATCGAACAGATGACTCTGATTCATATAGTCAATATCGTCTTGGGTCATGTCGGAAAGAAGCAGGGTCTTGCCACTGTTCTTTGTAACATCCACAATCTTGTCCAGAATTTCATCGGGCCAGGAACTGAGGTTTGCTGTGAAGATAATCTGTTCGGGGCCGGTGAGAGCAGCGAGAGCATCGCTGGATTCTTCGCAGTTGTCCAGGAAGCAGACCTTCTTCATGGCGTTCTTTACATCCGCCTGTTCGATGACAACAAGGTCTTCGCTAGAACTGTGGACGGTCTTGCCGTCGGCAATCAGGGTAACCTTGATCTGGTACTTGCCAGCGCTACGGGGGGCCATCATGGTGCATACGCCCATCTGGGTAAGACTGGTCTTGCCGGCAGGTTCCTCGGGGGTCAGAGTCTGGCTGGAAATTTCCTTGCCCTTTTCGTCTTGCAGGGAGACTTCCACAGAAACATCCTCGTAACGCTTGTTGTTAAGCAGGGTTACCTGGAAGCTGACTTCACCCTGGGGAGCGACTACGTGTTCCAGTTCGCTAATGAGTGCGCGGCTGGGGGTGGTAATTTCCTTGGTGAATTCGTCGAAGCCCTTGCTTACGCGATTTTCGTCGCAAAGACCGTTGAAGTCCGTGGTGTAGTCAGCCCACTGGTCCAGGAAGAAACCGGAAACCTGAGGGTTGCTCTGGAAGGCGGTAATCTGGTCCAGCTTGCTCTTGATTGCGAGGCGGCGGGAATCCTTACAGAAGTCTTCGTAGCTCTTCCAGATGGAAAGGTCGCTTTCAACGAAGTTTTCGATGTTCTTAATGAAAGTCTTGATTGCCTTCTGGTTCTTGCCGCTACGGGGGCCTTCAATATTGGTGGCGGTTTCGGGCAGCAAGGTGTGGTTCTTCATTGTAACCAGAATCTTGTTGCTGATATCGCTTGCAACGTTTTCTTCTTCGTCCTGGAAATGGGCGTCACCCAGGCCGACATCGGGAACCATGAGTTCTTCGTTGTCGCGGTCGAAGCTGTGGGCCAAGTAATGGCTATAAGCTGCACTGGGGTTCATGCGGGGATTGATACGCAAGGAGGCGTAGCGGTCAATGCGGTCTACCGTTACAGGAACAACCTTGCCGGTATCCTTGCGGAAGTTGCCTTCGTTGTCCAGGTAAATGCTGTTCAGGTTGCTGATTGCCGGGCGGGTCATGTCCACAGGGCTAATGGAGTTCAGCATCTTGTTGCCGTTCTGCAGCAGGAAGGTGCCGTTTTCGGAACCGAGGACCCATGCGCCGATACAAGGATGGTTATGCTGTTCCTTGACGATGTCGTTGATCAGCTTCTTGGCGATTTCCAGACCCTGGGGGGTGGAACGCATGGTGTGGATGGGGAATTCCTGGAACACGATGAGGCCGAGATTGTCGCAGATGTTCAAGGCTTCTTCGGTCAAAGGTGCACCGCAGGAACGGATTGCGTTGAAACCTGCGTTCTTTACGGCCTTCAAGTCTTCTTCCAGCTTTTCGTTCTTGTAGGTCCAGAGGCCGCCCTTGCTCCACTGTTGGTTGTAGCTCACGCCCTGGATCTTGAGAATCTGGTCGTTCAGGTAGTAGTCGCCCTTAAGGCAGTCGAACTTGCGGAAGCCGAAGGTACGGACAACGGGGTAGGCGTATTCAGGACGCTTGATTTCCTTGCCTTTTTCCTTGGCGGCCTTGATTTCCATCTGGAATTCCACGGCGAACATCTTGGGGTGGTCCGGGCTCCAGGTGTACTTTTCGCGCTTCATGTCCTTGACTTCGAAAACGTAACGCTGGGTTGCGTTTTCCTTGTCCAGCTTGATGTTGTCAATGAAGTGCTCATAGACGTCGCCATCGGGATTTCTCATGAGGACGCGCAGGCGTGTCTGGAAACCGCGGGGATTGTTGAAGCTGACTTCGCAGGCGATTCGGTCCTGGTCCATGTCCGGTTCAACATGTACATCGGAAATGAAGGCTGCGGTACCGACAATCAGCTTGACGTCGCCAAAGATACCGCCAAAGGGGTACTGGTTCCAGGGGAGGCCTACCGGCATTTCGTCGGGGCGAGCGTAACGGTCGTCTGCACCTTCCTTGGATTCACGGCCGAAGTCGATACGGCTGTTGGATGCGCCCATGTTGGCAACGCGGACGCAGAGGATGTTTTCTTCGCCGATCTTCAGGGCTTTCTGGGTTTCGAGAATAAACGGTGTGTAGGCGCCAAAGTGGGTGCCCAGGAACTTGCCGTTGAGCCAAACGGTTGCATGGGTTGCGATACGATCAAACTGCAGGAAGATTCTCTTGGAAACCTGCTTTTCGTCATCGATGGTGAAACGCTTAAAATAGTAGGCGCAGTCCTGGGACATTAAAAGCTTGTCGAAGGAACGTTCCCAAATGTGGGGAACCTGGACAGTTTCTGTGTTTTCGGGATAAGTTGCATACCAGCGGTTAGAAATGCCCTGGTCTTCAGTGTCCCAGATCATCTGCCAATCGCCATTCAGGCTCGTAATTCTGCTCATTAGAGTGTCCTTTTAAAATATACGGGGACAAAGGTAGGAAAAAATGAACAATGAACTGTGTGCAATGAACGACTAGGGGGTAAAAATGGGGTGCTTTTTTGTTGCTTTGTTGAAAAAATGTGAAAAAGTTGAGGTTTTTTCGCTCTAACCCTTTGATAAACAACAGATTCTTACTAAATTTGGGGCTCCAATAGCAACCTAAAAAGGATTACAAAAATGTATTCTATTGTTGAAACAGGTGGTTTCCAGTATAAAGTCGAACTCGGCAAGACCTACAAGGTTCCGACCATCGACGCAGCTGTTGGTTCCGAACTGGAGCTCAAGTCCGTTCTTCTTTTCGCAGGAAAAGAAGTGCAAATCGGCACCCCTGTCCTGAATGATGCTTCCGTCAAGGTTGAAGTTCTCGACCACGGCAAATACGATACCATTATCGTGTTCAAGAAGAAGCGTCGTACCCGTTACGAACGTCGTAACGGTCATCGTCAGGGCTATACCGAGGTGCTCGTAACGGAAATCCGCTCCGGCGCAGAATCCGCAACTGTTGAACCTCAAGTTATTACCCGCAACCGCGCTCGCGTGGCTGCCCTTGCTAAGCAGAAGGCTCAGAACAAGCCGCTCACTCGCAAGGAAAAGATCGCTCAGGGTATCGCTAAGCCTGCAAAGGTTAAGAAGAACTCTCTGCGTAAGGCTAAGGAGGCTTAATCCATGGCACATAAGAAAGGTCAAGGTTCTGTACGTAACGGTCGCGACTCTAACGCCAAGTATCTTGGTGTTAAGAAGTATGCTGGTGAAGTTGTCAAGGCTGGCAACATCATCGTTCGTCAGCGCGGTTCTCACTTCCACAACGGCAAGAATGTTGGCATGGGCAAGGATTTCACCTTGTTCTCCCTCATTGATGGCGTCGTGAAGTTCGAACGTGTCGACAACAAGCGTCAGAAGGTCTCTGTTTACGCTGAAGAAAACTAATTGAGACGCAAGGGAAACCACAAGGTTTCCCTTGGAACCTTTCCTAGAGTCTTCTAGTGAAAGTTTCAATCTCAGTAGCTAGGTATGGTGTCCTCTAGACTCCTTCCTTGAATCAGGGTAAATAAGCTCTAAAGCTTTTAATTAGGTCATCCGCAAGGGTGGCCTAATTTTTTTTCGGGTGTTTTGGTGGCTCATCTGCAATGGGCTCCTGATTTTTCCATTCTCATTTTTCTAGATTCTTGTTGATGATTTTTAGTAAGCTCAAGTTTTCGCTGATTTCTTTTTTTGTAGCCCTGGTGACAGTCTTGTTCGTGGGTTGTTCCGACGATGATTCCTCTGTAGAATTTCTTTTTGACCGAGAGGTCACCGAGCTTACCGTAATTAGGAGTTGTGCAGACAAGTCTGATTCCATAAGCTATTGCTATCAGATCCGCTTCCACGCTCCTATGGATACCAGCGATCTGGAAGCCTATTACATTTGGGTGGATTCCACTGTTGTGGGGGATACTGCAAAGAAGGCCGACAAGAAGAAAATGGATCTTGCCGATACGGTTATCCACTATGATCACGCCAGGGAAGTTTATAAGACTGTCGACTTGACCTCCCTCATCCAGGATTACGTTAAGGAACGTGACAGCCTGATGGTGGGTATCTACTGCGGATACTCTGATAAGGATGATCCTGGTTCTATCCAGCGTGTCTATCTGCACTTTGGCGACGATATGCCGCCCTCCCTGGTGGCGCTCACAGACTCCGTTTGGACGACAGGAGCCTTGTTCCGTTGGAACCGTCCTACGGATCAGACGGATTACTACGCTCCCAATGAACTTTCCGGACCGATCGTTGGCTATAACATTATCCTTTATGCGGAGGACGATACCGAGGACATCCGCGACCTCAAGGTGACTGTATCCAATGTGGAAACCACCGACTCCACGGGCGATGAGATTTACAGACGTCATTCCCAGATTTACTCGAATAACGATTCCATTTGGGTAGACTCCGTTAATCATGGGGACAAGAGAAAGAATTATCTGTTCCTTTCCATCCTGGACGGAAAGGGTTACGACACGGAGGACTTTGACGCCAATGCATTCAGCTTGATCATTGAGGGCCTGAGGTCTGAAAGTCGCTATACCATTGGTATCAGGTCATTTGACTCTAGCGGAAAATCTTCCGGTAACGCAAGTACCAGCGTGGCGAAGGACAACCAGCTTATCATTACGACGGACTCTGTAGCACCGTTGATTGGAGAGAAAATCTTTACCATCAAGGATACCCTGTATCCTGAACTGGCACGCCTTGACAGTAACAATCGTCTTCGAATTTTCTGGAGCCGGAGTATTGACCCCATGTCTGCCGAGAACGACTTCTCTGTGGATTCCGTCGTGAATGTTCCCGATACCTGTCTTAAGGGTGTTCATTACAAGCCTGTCAGGGATTACGTCATCGACTATTACGACACTCATAATAAGACTTGGGATTCCATCGCCGGCGGTACGGTTGATCGTTACAGCAAGTACTACGCAATCTCCGGTGACACCATGAAAGCGGTGACTGAGGCGGAAGGTATCTTTATTACGGATACCGTTCGCTGGGTGGCTCCTAGCGATACCTTGATTCTCCGTATACGAGCAAGGGATTTGTCCAAGTATTATTCCAAGGCGCTGATCGACACCATCGTTGTTTCTCCCGGAGCTCTAGCCCAGGAAGTTGAATGTCCCGAAGGCTTTGTTCCGGTATCTGCTGGCGATACGAATATCTTCTGCATGGAACGTTATGAACATATGGATGATTCCGGAAAGTTCGTAACGAACGTTCTTCATTCGGAGGCTGTTGCTGCCTGCGAGGGTATTTCCGCCAGCGGCTTTACGGTAGGTCTTTGCAAGGAGCGCGACTGGGAACTGGTTTGCCTTTCCGGGGCTCTTTCCTATGGTGTTATCAAGGAAGATGATGTCGGAGCCATTGACTACCTGTTCTCCGACTGTAACGTGGCGACCAACGACTCCGCTTCTGCTGCCGACTTGACCAAGCGTAATAAGCGCTGCATGAATCCCATGGGCGTCCATGACCTGCCAGGGCAGTTCCAGGAATGGGTGATGGGCCGATCAGAGGATACGTCGGCTGTAGCCAAGGGTGGAAGCTTCAGGGTCTATGGTGGCATGGACCGCGAAACCCAGGCTCTTTGCACCAACCGTAGTTTCCCGTATTATACGCGTCCTGCCTATACCCAGGATCCCGTCTATCTCTATCGCGAAGGTACTCGAGTCGATACGGTTTTCCAGGCCGATACCTCCAGGACGCTGTATGCCAAGCTGACCAAGAAGGATTTCAAGGATTCTCTGCAGTTCTTCGATGTGATGGATTCCAGCGGCAACGTGGTGGGCACGGATTATGTGCTGTACTCCGAATACAAGAGGGGTGGCGATGAATGGCTTGATACCCTTGCTAACGGAATGACTTACTCTCCGACCAAGATTGAAGTGGTGTTCCTGACAGGGGAGAAGGTTGCCTATAGGCAGGCTTCCGCATTCTACAAGTCCTACTCCATTGGCTTCCGTTGCTGTGCTTATCCGGAGTAGCTTTTGAAAACTTGTTTTGTTCCGCGTTATTACGAAGGGCGAAGGATGAGCGAAATTAATACAGACGAGTTCTTGAAGGTTGCCGAGGAACTGGCACGAAAGGCAGGGGAGATCTGCCTTGAGTTGCAGAGCGACCTTGGTGATGTTAAGTACAAAACAGCCAAGGATGTGGTGACCATTGCCGATGTCACCAGCGAAAAGCTGATTGTTGATGGTCTCCGTGCTGCGTTCCCCACCCATTCCATCCGTACCGAGGAAGCGGGCGTTATCGAGGGGTCCGACCCGCGTTACCGCTGGATTATCGATCCGGTAGACGGTACCGTGAACTTCAGCCGCGGTATACCCCTGTGGGGCGTTTCCATTGCGCTGCATTTCGAGGGTAGGCCGCTGGTGGCTGTGGTGAACCTGCCGAAGCTGGGTGAAATGTTCACCGCAGCCAAAGGCCAGGGGGCCTTCATGAATGGCAAGCCCATTCATGTCAGCGGCGAAAGCAATCCTACTCATGCCATCGTAAGCAACGGCGACTTCAATGTGGGCGATGTCCCGAAGATCAATGCCCAGAATTCCAAAAACTTCGCCCGCGAAGCGGAAACTTTTGAACGCGTCAAGTGCTTCGGGTCTGCCGTTATCGAGGGCTGCTTTACCGCATGCGGCCGCCTGGACTGCTTCGTGATGACCATGAGCTATCCTTGGGATATCGCGGCCATTGCTCTTCTGGTAGAAGAGGCTGGCGGTAAGTCTACCCATATCGACGGTTCCGAAATGCAGTTTGTGGACGCAGAGCAGGTTGTATTCAGCAATGGCCTGCTTCACGATGTCCTGGTAAAGACGGTCTCGTAAAAGCCCTTATTTCAATCTGTATAAGCGAGGACCCTTCGGGGTCCTTTTTTATTTTTTCTATCTTCATTGATGGTGTGATGGGATATTTCGGAGAACTTATGACTATAAAGAAGACTTTATTGGCAGGTCTCGCCGCTTTCGGTCTGGCAGCAGTCGATGCTAGCGCCGCCCTTAGCGAAGACGATTTTGTAGAAGCCGCCTGGATGACCACCCGTTTCTTTGGTGCTCAGCGTTCCGGCGAAGGCCCTAACTGGATGGCGGATGGTACCAACTATCCCACCAGCTTCATGAAGGACAGCTACCAGGGTAAGGACATTACCGGTGGCTGGTTCGATTGCGGTGACCATGTGATGTTTGGTCAGACCCAGGGCTTTGCAGCCTATATCTTGGCACTTTCCTATGCTGAATTTACCGAAGGTTTCTACGACCTTTATACCGGTGATTACACAGACTACAAGGCTAGCAACGATTATTCCCGTAAGGGTGGTAAGCCCAACAAGATCCGCGATCTTCTGGAAGAACTTCGCTACGAGGCTGACTTCTGGGTTAAGGCAGCACCCGATGAGAAGACCTTCGTTGCCGTGAAGGGCGATGGTAATTACGACCACATGAAGTGGGTTACCCCTGGTAAGATGAGTACTTTGGGAACCGGTGAAGGTGGTGGAAATCGTCCTGTCCAGGCAAATACCAACGACTCCTTCTCCTCGGGCATGGTGGCTGCCATGATGGCTGTCATGGCTCGTGTGGATCCGGATGAGGCCAACCGTACCAAGTACCTCCAGGCTGCAAAGAATGCCTATGCCTACGCCAAGGCCCATAAGGGTGTGACCACCTCAGGTTCTTTCTATGCAGAAAGCTGGTGGGATGGTCGTGTTCAGGATGGCGTATTCCTGGGTGCCCTGGAACTTTACCGTACCACGAAGGATGAATCCTACAAGAGCGATGCGCAGAAGGTCTTTGCTGACTTGAAGTTTGAAAAGGGTAGCTATTCCCGCTTGAACTACGCCAATGCCGTTCCGCTGTCCGTGGTGATGGCCCAAGGTGTGTTTGACTGGACTCCCGAGGGCGGTACCTACCGTGACATGCAGCTGTACCTTGACAATATCTACAAGGGCAACATGAAGGATGATATTTTCATGAAGGAAACCGGTGGTGGTGGCTCCTTCTCTGTTCGTACTCCGTCCGGTGGTGCTTTCCTTTATGCTCTGTATGCCAAGTTCACAGGCGATACTGACTACGATCAGTTGATCGAAAAGAACGTGGCCTACCTGCTTGGCGATAATGGCAATAAGAAGTCCTATATCGTAGGCTTTGATCGAAACAGCGCCAAGGCTCCGACCGCACCCCATCATCGTGGCTATTATGGTAACGAAGATGAGGGCCGTGAAGTAGGTTCTTTCTCTGCAAATTCCGCTCCTGCAAAAAACAAGTACTTCGGTGCCATGATTGCTGGCTCCTTCAACAATCCTGGCCATAACACCAATGTTTCCGACTGGCAGGAAAACGAAGTTTGCGTCGATATGAACGCTCCCATGGTGGGTGCCCTGGGCTACATCCTTTCCAAGAAGGCTCCCAAGACCGATGTGGACCTGGGGATCAAGGCTCCCGAGACTCCTAAGGATACGGTGTCTTCCGTTGATCCTAACGAAGGCAACGAAGCTGGAATCCTGTCTCAGAAACTTGTAGCCTCCGGCTTCAGCCTGGTTCGCAGTGCAGGCGTTGTGTCTGTAGCCAATGCTGCCAAGTCTGCCTTTGCCGTAAGTGTCTTTGATCTTAACGGTAATATGGTTCAGCGCATTGAAAGCGATGGACAGCCGGTGTACTTTGTACCCAAGTCCAAGGGCGTGTTCCACGTTCGCGTGAGCTCCAACAGCCAGCAGAAAGTCTTTACGCTGAAGAATTTCTAAGGCTTTGAAAGGGTAAATGAAGACTCTCCCGGCAATCCCGGGGGAGTCTTTGTTGTAAAATTAACTTTACACTTGTTTGATAAATTGTCTAACTTACAAAAATGTAAGAATTTTTGGCTGTACCCGTTTAAATTTAGCCAAAAAAGGCAATTTGAAAATCGTACAAAATTATAACCTACAAAAATGTATGTTTTTTACATTTTTTGCCCTTTACCGCTTGTTTTTTTTCATTATTTGTTATCTTTAAAAACGTAACAGAAATACCGTGCCTCGCGGTTCGAAATCGTCGAAAAGTGGGGTAGGGTACCAAAGTTTAATTAAACATAACTCAAACTCTCATCGGAGATAATTATTATGGCAATCCAGAATGCTTACCTCAAGTCCGTCTACGAAAAGGTCGTCGCTCGCGATCCGGACCAGGCTCTCTTCCACCAGGCTGTTCGTGAATTCCTCGAATCCCTGGACCCCGTTCTCGCTCAGGACAAGTCCTGGGAAACCAACGGCGTAATCGACCGCCTCGTCGAACCGGAACGCGTTATCACTTTCCGCGTACCTTGGTTGGATGACAAGGGCAACGTTCAGGTTAACCGCGGTTACCGCGTTCAGTTCAACTCCGCTATCGGTCCTTACAAGGGCGGTCTCCGTCTCCGTGGCGAAGTGACTCTCTCCATGCTGAAGTTCCTCGGCTTCGAACAGATCTTCAAGAACTCCCTCACTACTCTCCCCATGGGTGGCGGCAAGGGTGGTTCCGACTTCGAACCCAAGGGCAAGTCTGATAACGAAGTGATGCGCTTCTGCCAGTCCTTCATGACTGAACTCTGCAAGCACATCGGCGCTGACACCGACGTTCCGGCTGGTGACCAGGGTACTGGCGCTCGCGAAATCGGTTACATGTTCGGTCAGTACAAGCGTATCCGCAACGAATTCGTTGGCGTTCTCACTGGTAAGGGCCTCTCCTACGGTGGTTCTCTCGCTCGTACCGAAGCTACCGGTTACGGCCTCTGCTACTTCACCCGTGAAATGCTGAAGGATCTCGCCAACACCTCTTTCGCTGGCAAGACTGTTGTTATTTCCGGTTCCGGTAACGTTGCTATCTACGCTACCCAGAAGGCTCAGGAACTCGGTGCAAAGGTTGTTACCGTTTCTGACTCCAACGGCTACATCTACGACCCGAACGGCATCAAGGTTGAAGTTGTTCAGCAGATCAAGGAAGTTGAACGCGGCCGTATCTCCGAATACGCAAAGCGCGTTCCGGGTTCTGAATACCACGAAGGTTCTAAGGGCGTTTGGACTGTCAAGTGCGACATCGCTCTTCCCTGCGCAACTCAGAACGAAATCGACGAAGAATCCGCAAAGGCTCTTATCGCTAACGGCGTGATGGCTGTTGCTGAAGGTGCTAACATGCCTTCTACTCCGGAAGCAATCGAAGCCTTCCTCAAGGCTGGCGTTCTGTTTGGACCTGCTAAGGCTGCAAACGCTGGTGGCGTTGCTACCTCCGGTCTCGAAATGTCTCAGAACTCCGAACGTCTCTCCTGGACCTTCGCTGAAGTCGACGCTAAGCTCGATGGCATCATGACCTCCATCTACCAGGCTGCTTCTTCCGCTGCTGCAAAGTACGGCGACAAGAAGAACCTCGTTATGGGTGCAAACATCGCTGGCTTCCTCAAGGTTGCCGACGCTATGAAGTGGCAGGGTGCTTGCTAATAGTGCACAAGCCGAGTGCAGCGAAGCCAAGTTTGCTTGGCTTCATTGCCGAGGCGTAGCACGGACGCCGTAGGCGTCAACAAGACCGCTCGCGCTAGAATCAGGTAGAAATACTCTGATAAGCGCTCGCTCTCACAAGAAAGGACTGGCTTTTGGCCAGTCCTTTCTTTTGTATACGGATTCTACAAGGAATGGCCTGGCTATGGATGATTTGTATAAGGTATTTTCATTTTCTTGTAAAAAAGATGATACAATTAAGTTATATTCTTATGTGTATTGATTTAGGGGAATCATGAATAAAATACTAAGCCTTTGTTCATTGCTTGTAGCTTGTGTTTTTTCTTCGGCTTTGGCCCATGTTGAAAGAATGCCCGACATGAAGGACAAGCGTGATGGCCGCGTCTATAAGACCGTACAGATTGGTGATCAGCGCTGGATGGCAGAAAACCTTCGCTACGACTTGAAGGGTAGCTTTTGCTATGAAAACAAGCCTGTAAATTGTGAACGCTTCGGCCGTCTTTATAATTGGTCCATGGCTATGATGTTGGTTGACTTCTATAACAACCACACCATTGCAAAGCTTGTTCCCAAGTACAGGGAAGGTCGTATTCATGATATCTGTCCTAAGGGCTGGCATCTGCCTACCAACAAGGACTGGAAACGCATGAAGAACTTTGTGGGCAAGAAGGGTTCCAGCGATGGCGTGGGAATCAGCCTTAAGTCCGTGGATTTCTGGGAAAAGGAAATCCGTCTGCCCGGTGGCAACGATGAATTCGGCTTTAATGCCTTGCCTTCTGGTGAAAGAGATTTTGAAGGCCGCTATTTTGATATGTTCAGGTCTGCCTTGTATTGGACTTCTACCGAGTATGACGATGGCGGCGCCTACATTTGGTGGATTTACTATGATTCAAGATCCATGGAAAAGAATTACGATACCAAGGAAACGGCAGCTTCTGTCCGTTGTGTCGAAGATGTAACCTACAAGATCAAGGAACCTCCTCCTCCGCCGCGTAAGATTATTCCCAAGGTTGTGGAAGTTCAGGGTAAGAAGCTTCAGACAATCCATATCGGTGACCAGGTATGGATGGCCAACAACGTGGATACCAAGGTCCCGGGAAGTTTCTGCTACCAGGACAAGGAAGAATACTGCGAAAAGTACGGTCGTCTGTACACATGGTCTGCAGCACTTAAGCTTGATGAAAAGTTCCAGAAGGAAGTGGCCAGGGATTCCATTTCTAAGATTAGGCCCAAGGGTATTTGTCCCAATGGCTGGCATGTTCCTACGGCTCGTGATTACTATAGGCTGAATGTCTATTTGAAGGAAATCGATGACGCCGTAGGCGTTGGCACCAATTTGAAGTCTCGCACTGGCTGGAACGAAAGCGAAAATGCTTTGCTGGGTGAAAACGGCTTTGGGTTCAATGCAGAAGCTTTCGGTATCCGCCGTTACGCCTTGCCCAAGATGCTCTGCGAGCGTATTGTCAAGGACATCTTGAAACCAACCAAGAAGGGGATGGAACCTGATACGGTCTATGCGGATTCCTGTGTTGTTGATCCCCAGTGGCAGCCGGGCCTTGTGTACGAAGGTGACAGCCTGTTTACCGGTTTCTGGTCTGGAACGGAGTCTGATTCCCTGTCTTCTGTAGTCTGGAAACTGACCTATGACGAAGATGACTTTGTTCAGGATTCCGCAAGCAAGGATGAGGCCTACTATCTGCGCTGCATGATGGATCCGCCTGAAGAAGATGAAATTTACGATAGTACCGCAATTCACGATAGGCGAGATGACAACAAGTATAAGACTGTAGTCATTGGTGAAGATACCTGGATGGCGGAAAACCTACGTTTTGCAGCTCCTGGCAGCTACTGCTATGAGGAAAAGGATTCTAGATGCCGTTCCTATGGACGTCTGTATCCTTGGACTGTAGCGATGCGTCTGCCGGCAGATTATATCGATAATTCTTCTACGGGAGGTATCATGATTGAACACCAGGGCCTCTGTCCTGATGGTTGGCATGTACCTACGAACGAGGAATGGCTTGCCTTGGGTCAGAAGGCTTTGAACATGCGCCGTGGCGGTATTGGTGCCGCTATGAAGAGTAAGGAAGGCTGGGCTAGGGGTGGTGCGCCCATTTCTGCAGCCAGTGGCTTTAACGCTCTGCCATCAGGAAGCCGATTCGCTGATGGTGAATACCTTGAACTGGGTTCCAGTGCCTACTTCTGGACTGCTGCAGGTGGTGATGGCATGGGCGGTGTGTACTGGTACCTGGTGAATAACAAGGATGAATTTACCAGTGCAGAAGACTTCGACAATGCTTCGTTCTCATTGAGATGCGTCAAGAATAAGTTGTCCAAGGATTCTGGTAGCGCGCCTGCCGCAGCTCCTTAAAGCACATCAAAAAAAACTTAAAACAAGCTCATTTGTTCGCCGGCATCACTTTGTGGTGCCGCGTTCTTTTTTGGGGAAATTTCTTCCTTGTTTGCTGCGGAGGGCGTTTCAGGCGTTTCTTCGGAGGAGTCGGCGATTTGCTGTAATAGCCAGGCTTCGTCATGGACGGGGATGCCCAATTCGTTGGCCTTGGTCTGCTTGCTGCCGGCGGCTTCGCCTGCCAGGACCCAGCTTGTTTTCTTGCTGACAGAACCGCTGACCTTGCCGCCGTTCTCCTCGATGAGCTTGCGGGCTTCATCGCGGTCCATGGTGGGGAGGGTTCCGGTAATGACTGCGGTCTGGCCCGCGAACAAGGTCTTGACCACACCCTTGAATTCCGTGGGGCAGCCTTGGGCGACCAGCTCATCAACCTCTGCAGTGTACATCTCGGTATGGAAGAAGTCGTAGACGGAATAGCCGATTCGTTCGCCGACGTCGGTAACGCCCTGCAGCTGTTCTGGCGTTGCTGTACGGATAGCTTCCAATGTGCGGAAATGCTTTGCCAGGTTGCGGGCACTGGTACGGCCCACGAAACGGATGCCAAGACCGTGGAGCAGGTTCTCCAGGCTTCGTTCCTTGCTGGCCTGGATGGCGTTGAACACGTTCTTTGCGCTCTTCTTTGCCATGCGTTCCTGACTTTCCAGGTCTTCCATGGTAAGGTGGTAAAGGTCCGGGATGCGCTTGATCTTGCCTGTTGCAATGAGGCTTGCCAGAAGCGAAGGCCCAAGATTTTCGATGTTCATTGCCTCGCGGCTTACGAAATGCTCGAAGAGGCATTGGACCTGGGCTTTACAGTGAAGGTTTTCGCAGCGGAGGATCACTTCTCCTTCCACATGGGTGAGGGGAGTGCCGCATTCGGGACATGTTTCCGGAGCGCGTACAGGAACTGCGCCTTCGGGGCGGAGTTCCTTTTTGACATCGGTAATCTTCGGGATGATTTCGCCACCCTTCTCGACGCCGACGGTATCGCCGAAGTGCAGGTCAAGACGGGCCACTTCGTCGAAGTTGTGGAGGGTGGCGCGTTTGACGGTGGTGCCTGCGAGACGGACCGGGGCCAAATTGGCTACAGGGGTAACTGCGCCGGTACGGCCAACCTGGAATTCTACGGAAAGTAGGGGCGTGTAGGCCCGTTCCGCCTTGAACTTGTAGGCAATGGCCCAGCGGGGGCTCTTGCTTGTAGTACCCAAGGCGCGCTGCTGGGAAAGATTGTTCAACTTTACAACCATGCCGTCGATGTCGTAAGGAAGGTTGTCTCGCCCTGCGCCAATTTCCTCGGAAATCTTCATGATTTCGTCTGCGGTGTCGGCTGTCCAGGACTGGTTTGTATTAAAGCCAAGTTTTCTTAGCTGTTCCAGGTTCTGCTGGTGAGTCTGGTTTTGGCTCTGGGGAATGTGGTATGCAAAGAATCGCATAGGGCGAGTCTTGCATTCATTTACGCTCTTCAGCTTCAGGGAACCGGAGACCGTATTACGGCAGTTCTGGAAAATCTTCTTGCCTTCAAGAATGAGCTGTTCATTCAATCGTTCGAAGGCTTCTCGTTCCATGTATACTTCGCCACGGACTTCGAAGGTGCCCTGGGGAATTTCCGACGGGTCGATTTTCAGTTTCTTGGCGTCAAAATATTCGGGAATATCAGGGATTGTCAGGGCGTTCAAGGTAACGTCATCGCCCTGGGCTCCGTCGCCACGGGTTACCGCCTGCTTTAAACGTCCGTTCTCGTAGACGATACTGAGGCTTACTCCGTCAATTTTTCGTTCGCAAATCCATTTTGCGTACGTCATTCTGGAGGTTCCATGGGAACCGATGGAATCCATGTTTTGGGATTGGGCTTCAAGAATCGCTTCATCCAGTCCATCTTCGGCGGCCCTGATAAATTCCTGCATTTCCTCGGCGCTGTAAACATTGGAAATGCTGAGCATAGGCACTGCGTGGGTCACCTTGGCAAAATCATTGGTAAGGTCGCTGCCCACATTCCTGGTCAAAGAGCTTGATCCGCCTAGATCCGGATATTTCTTTTCGAGAGCTTCCATCTCCTTGAGACCAAAGTCAAAGTCCTGGTCGCTCATGGGGGAGACGCCTTCCTTGTAGTAAAGGCGGCTGGCTTCTTCCAACTGTTTCTTCAGTTCAAAATACCGGGTTCGATCAATATCTTTCTGGTCCATAGGGCGCTCATTGGTAGCGAACTTTCTTGCCTAAAATAATATTTTAACGCCGATTCCAATCAGGATAATTCCTGCAATAATCTCTGGAATTTTTGTCTTGAACTGCTTGGCGGCGCGATGTCCAATCTCATATCCGATAACGCCCATGACAAAGCTTGCTATAGCGATGGCAGTAGTGGCGGTTACCATGTTGGCGTTGATAAACGCAAAGGAAATGCCGACGGCAAAGGCGTCGATGCTTGTGGCAATAGACATGAGCAGAATGTTTGCTAAGCTCAGGTTCTTGGCTGCAGTTTCTGCGGCTTCATCGTCACCACCGCGGACAGCACCCCAGATCATGCGGCCACCGAGAATGCAAAGGATGGCGCAGGCGATGGGGGTTCCAATGGCATTGAACCACCGTTCAGCAAAGTTGCCCAGGAAGTAACCGAGAAGAGTCATACCACCTTGGAAAACACCAAAGGAGACTGACTGGATAAAAGCTCTGGAGTAGGGTATTCCAGACTTGCTTAGCCCAGTGGCAATGGCCACAGCAAAGCAGTCCATGGCTTCGACAATTGCGATTATGATGATTTCAATGATACCCATAATTCCAAATATAGATTTTAAGGTATATTTAGGCTGATGGGTACTAGGTTAAAGACTGTTATCGGAGTGTTTGTCATGGTCAGCGCCTTGTTTGCGTTGGACCTTTTTGCCTTGCCCAAGGTAACTCCGGAACTGAAGACCGAGGCCAACGAATTTTTCCAGAATGAGTGCAAGGCTTGTCACCGGTGGGCTCGTAAATTTGCTGCTCCTCCCATGCAGGAAAATGTGGCGCAGTACGAGAATTCGCCTGAAGAAATGGTCAAGTACCTGATGCATCCGACGCCGAAACATCCTGATGAATGGCCGGCGATGGACATTACTCCTTTGACAGAAGAGCAGGCCAAGATGATGACCGCCTGGCTTCTCTATATTCTGAAGAATCCCGATGACCCGGGGAGGCCCAAGTGAAGATTCTTGTGGCGTTATTTTCCCTGGTGTTCGCCTTCTTACTGGCGGATTTCATTTGGAGTCAGAAGGCTGTAAAGGTGCGCTCTGGCGTTGCGGAATTTTCATCTGCGGATAACGCAGTCGTTCCTTTCAATCATATGCTTCATGGGGATTCTATCGGCATGGATTGTGCAGCCTGCCATACGGGAGCTAGAAGTGCCGCCCTAGCCTACATGCCTTCCAAGGCGGACTGCATGGATTGCCATCGATTGCCCCTGACAGAAAATCCAGGAATTGAAAAATTGGATTCTGTCTTGAAGGCTGCTCCCGAGAATCCTTGGATGCATAGGCGGATGTTGCCGGAACATGTGGTGTTCCATCATGGAGTTCATGCCGCTGCCGGAGTGAGTTGTGCCGACTGTCATGGGCCGGGGGCCAACCTGAAGAATATATATGGAGGCGAAAAGCTCGATATGAAGACCTGCCTCCAATGCCATAAGGGTGAGTCCTTCAGGGATCGTAACTTTAAACCTGCGGCTACCTACTGCGCCGCCTGCCATCGTTAGGAGGTTTCATGAATCGTCGTGATTTCATAAAGTCCTGCTCCCTGATGGCTGTTGCCGGTATGCTGTTTGGCTGCCGTAAGGATGTTCTTGGTGGGAACGGTTCTTCTACAGGGAAGGCTGTGCCGACCATGAAGGAATTTGAGGGGGAGGTCCGTCGGGCGATTTCTCAGGCTAAGTCCGGCTTGGACCTGGTTCGAGTTTCCGCTCCGAAGGCCATGAACATTCCGGAGGCGTCCCGAGTAAATCGTTTTGGCATGGCTATCGACCTGGATGCCTGTGATGGATGCGGCAAGTGTATTCTCGCCTGCAATATGGAGAGTAACATCCCGCTGGTGCCGGAAGAAGACGCTGCTCGAAACCGTTTTATGCACTGGATAGAACTTAGGGATGGAAAGCCCTTCATGTGCGCCCACTGTGGGGATGCCCCCTGCGAGAAGGTGTGCCCTACGGGAGCTGCCAATCACACTCCCGATGGCCTCAGTGCCATGATGTACAAGCGATGTGCCGGCTCCCGCTTTTGCGGGGCGAACTGTCCGGCGAAGGCTCGAAAGTTCAACTTCAACGATGCGCAGGAATTGGGGCTGGTCCGAAAGTTTAACCTGGATGTACCCCTTCGTGACAAGGGCGTCATGGAAAAATGCAGTCTTTGCCTCCATCGCCTTCAGAACGACCGTTTGCGCTTCAAGACGGAAGCGTCCATAGCCGGCGTGACTGCAGACTGGCGCGGTCGCGGGGTGGAAACCGCCTGTTCCGAATCCTGCCCGAAAAAGGCAATCGTATTCGGAAACTGGCTGGATCCAGAATCCCCTCTGGTAAAGGCAACTGCAAATCGCCAGCTTTATGCCCCTCGGGAGCTAGCCAATCTTGATCCCGCCGTAGTCTTCATGATGGGGAAGCGCTGATGTTCAGGATTCTAGTATACATCGGGCTTGCGCTGTTTGTCCCCGGGCTTTGTGCGTTGGGCTATTCTCTTTACGAGGGCCCTTCCGCCTGGATGACGGATTCCGCCACCTTCTGGGGAACGCCTATCAGTCTATTCGTCTTCTGGATCGGCCTTGCTCATGCGGGAACGCTTCTTTCTGCCATATTCCTGGCGCTGGATGTGAAGCTGGATCGCCGCACCGCCATGCTGGCTGAGCTTTCGACAATCTGTTGTCTTGTCATTGCGGCCCTGTTCCCACTGATGCATTTGGGCGTTCTGGAACGTTTCTATATGGTAGTTCCCTTTCTGGACGCTAGGGCTAACGTGGCTAATGTGAGGTCGCCTCTAGTTTGGGATTTCTGCTGTATCGCCGTTTATGGAATACTTTCCACCTTGTTCTTTGTGACCCACATTTCCGTAAAGAAGATTCCTGGCTTTGATCGGATTAGGCGTCCCATGGCCTGGCTACTGTTCCCCTTGGTTCTTTGGGTCCATACGGTTGTGAGCCTCGATTTTGCGTCTACCTATGTGCCTCAGTGGACCGGAGCGTATTTCCCTCTCTACTTTATTATCGGAGCAATCTTCTCGGGCCTTGCCATGATGAATTGCATCCTTTGGACAGAGGGGTACCGCATGCGTTTGCTTGAAAAAATGATGCTGGTAGGTTCGTGGATTATTGCGGCCATCTGGTTCTGGGAACTTCTTCTGAAGGGATCCTTTGACACAGGAGCCTTCGTCTTTGCCGCCTTGCTTCCCCAACTTCTTCTGGTCAAGTCCATTAGGGAACTGCGAGTCAGTCGACTTCTTATTTCTATTTCCATTCTTGTCGGCCTTCTACTTGAACGATTCAACCTGGTTTCTCCCGGGCAGGATTCCGTCAATACCTATGGCCTTGTAGATTTAGGCCTTGTATCATTTTCCTTTGGTGCATTCCTTTTGTTCTTCTTTATTGTTCGTCGCCGTCTAGCATTTTTCTTTGAGGATGGTGGTTCCTACTTTGGTGAAGTGGATAGCCGAGACATGGTGCAGGAGGAACTGAAGTCGTCCGATAGTGGAATGGCAATTTTCAGGGTCTTACGTACGCCTCTACTGGCTGGTTTTGCCCTTGCAGTCTTGTATGGTTTAAGCTTCCAGGGCATGGCATCCTACGAGAATATAAGCCTGTCCTTGGTCAACTATCTCCCTATGACCTATCCAATCATCGCCTTGGTTGCGGGGGTGTGGATCTTTGGTTGGGAAGTCCATAAGAGCGGATTGGCTTGGTCGAAAAAGAGGATTTCCTTGATTGCTGCGGTTGCGGCTTTGATGGGCTTGTCCATAGGCTTGTTCTATGGTGGAGGCTCCTCAGAATCTTTGGATACTGCAGAAGTTGGTGCCCTGTTGAATTCTGATGAAAATCCGTCGGGGGAACATTCCGCCATGGTCTGGAATGCCCGTTGCGCAACTTGCCATGGTGTCGACGGAACCTTTAATCGCAAGTTTGTAAACGAATTCTATCCGGTGCCACAGAAACTGGATGTTTCTCGTTTGGAATCATTAGGCGAAGATTCCCTGGTAAGTGTGGTTCTAAGAGGCCGAACCAACATGAATGCCTATGGTGGCCGTCTGTCAGAAGGGGAGGCCCGCGGCCTTGTTCGTTATATGAAAAGCCTGGCCGAGAAACAGAACCTTGTTGAAGAACCTGCGGAAAAACAGGGGGGCGAACCATGATTACGCCTTTTGCCAACGCCCTTGCTTCCTTGCTTGCCCTTGGCTGTGCCATGTTCCTTTGGCGTCAGGGCTCCTCCATTTTGCGCAACGGAGCCTTGCTCGCTCTTGGACTTGTAATATTTAGTTTGTATGTATTTTGGGGAATTTTCCCAGATGGAAAGGAAATTCCCCTGGAACTGGAACATTATCCTTTCAAGATGCTGGCTCTTTGCCTTTGTTTCTCTACCACTGCATTGAAGGAGAATCGCAGGCGCTTCCTGGTTCTTGCGCAGTGCCTGTGGCTTTGGGTGGAACTGTTCGGTGGTATAACCCTTTATTACCGTGGGCTGGATATGGCCTGGACCCGCATCATTGCTATTTCGGGAATGGCTCTTTTGAGTACACTCTTGCGGAATATTTCCAAGGAAATGGAATTCTGCCTGATGGTATTCTGGTTTGCAGTGTGGGTTTTCTTCTAGCCTTTACTTGATCTTGGCCGCAGAAGAAATATTCAGGAGATGCTTAGGGCTGAGCTTGGACAGGTCTGTTGCCTTGTTGCGCTTGATATCCAGTTCCTTGGTCTTGAACCAGAGGGGCACTGTACTGGGGTGACGCATTGTGAAACCCATCAGTTCCTTAGGGAAAAGATTCTTGTAGATAATATCCCATTGATCCTTTATGGATTCCTTGCCGTCGAAAACGGGATTGCCGGATGACCCTTCAACCTGCTCTGCAACCAGGTAGGGAACGCTGAACATCTTTCCGCCGGCGTGTGCCATGCGTAGGGCGTAATCCAGCAAGCGTAATCTTGGCGGAAGACTCTGGTCGAAGATGCCTGTACGTTGGATAATCCTTCGGGAGAAAACACCGATAAGGGGGTTGGGCCCGGCTACATAGCGCATGGGGGCGTTTTCGTCAATCTGCTTGAATCCGCGATTTCCATCAAGAATTAATCCGCCGTAGAAATGGCCGTTGGACTTGATTCGCGGTGCGAAGGCGTCGATAAGGGTGTAACCGTCGGCTTCCTGGGCAAGTTCATTCAAGAATTCCCGATCCACTTTAACATCGGGCGTGGTAAAGATGATCCATTCCGCCTCAAGTTTTTCAAGATCGCTGTTCCAGTCCTTGCTGTGGAACCAACCTAGGGCTGGGTCTTCGAAAACGGGAGTCCACTTGTCGAAACTTGGAGAATCTTCCTCGAAAACGAAAACGTCAAACTGTCGCATGACTGGCCTAGAAGTTCAGGCGGAGGCCCAGGCGATGCTCCTGTCCTAGGCCTTCTGCAAGATAGGAGAAGCTGTAGTCAAGAGCGAAAAGACTGGAATTGTAGCCAAGACCTGCACTCAGCATGTGGGCTCGGTTGGTTTCGTCGGGCCTGCTGTTGGATGCCATCAGTTCCGCTGCATCGCGGTACAGGTCCAGCCAGGTCCTGGAAAAGCCTACACGGACGGCAAAGCTGCTGCCAAGAGCATATTCGCCACCCAGGTTTAGGAATGCTTCCTGGTAGCGAGGAAATTCGCTGTCGGCAAACAAGGTTAGGCGTCGCAAGCCCTGCGGTCTGAAATACCCGGAAATGGCCCAAGTTTGAGACATGGGGTAGTATTCGTTTTCGTCGTCATCCACGTAGTCCTGTAGCAGATAACCGAAGTCTCGGGCCGCCAGGGCAAGTCCAACCTGCTTGCTGCTGGATTGCCATGTAATACCCCAGTCAAAGGCGGCGCCAATGGCGGTTCTATCGCCTTCTTCTTCTGCCAATCTGTCGGTTGCAACCTTCAGGACTGCACCGAAGCTGAAGTGCTTCATGGGGAATGAAACTCCAGCGGTAATCAGTTGGCTGAATGGTTCGTACTCGATATCGGTCGGGTCGCCGTATTCGTCGTAACCGTCGATACTGCCGTAGTCCAGCCAGTTGTAGGAAGCCTGCAAGATATACTTGCCTACGTGAGTTGTGTAGAAGATACTTCCCTGATTTTCGGCCATATCACCGGTCTGCCAGTGGGCGCTGACCACATGGTTTTTGCCATCGGGCATAAGGACCGATGCCGGGTTCAGCTGACTGATGGTCGGATCTGTTGAAGGAAGTGCTCCTGCAGACTTTTCAAGGGCTGCGTTACGAGGACTGTCAAAGGTATTGATAAAGGAAAAAACTTCTTGACCAGCATCACCCTGGGTAAAGTAGGCAAAAGCCCCCATAGGAGCCATAAGCCAAAGGGCAGAGGTCACGAAGTTCCTTAAAAGCATACGGTAAATCTAAAAAAATACGAGAAGGAAAAAATAGTAACCCTATTCAAAATGCCTAAAAAAGGTAAAAAGGGGGAGTCTCGCCTTTACAAATCACAAAACCTTTAATATATTTGGACTCACTCGGGCTATTAGCTCAGTTGGTAGAGCAACGCCCTTTTAAGGCGTGGGTCGAAGGTTCGAGTCCTTCATAGCTCAGGAAAGGCCGGTTCCGAGTAATCGGGATCGGCCTTTTCCTTTTAAATTACGAGTAAATCGGGGTGTAGCTCAGCCTGGTAGAGCGTCTGCTTTGGGAGCAGAATGTCGTCAGTTCGAATCTGGCTACCCCGATAAAATGAGGCCACCCCCTTGTGGGGTGGTCTCATTTTATATTGGGGGTAGCAGATCGAACTGCGAAGTCAGTTCGACAAAAATTTCCAATGCACGAAACGAAGTGAGTGCGTATGGGAATTTTTGAGCTTAGGCCCATAGGCCTAAGCCCGTAGGGTTCGAGTTGCTCGTCGAAGACGAGAAGCAACGAGAACAATCTGGCTACCCCGAGCCTTCATTCTGCAATCTGGCTACCCCACGATTCGAAGAATCGTTAGTCAGATTGTAGGGCGAGTGAGTCACGGCGAAGCCGTACTGGCACACGAGTAATCTGGCTACCTCGAGTACGAAAGTGCGGTAGAGGGTTGCCCGTAGGTAATTTCGTCGTTTCTGAAATGGCTTTTTTTCAAAAATGTGTCACTAAACATTGCTAATGTAAATTTTAGTGACAAAAATTTTGAATAAATTAACGAAAATTTGGTTCCAAAGTGTTCGAAATCGGGTGTTTTGTTGAATTCTGTTGATAAAAATATCTTAAAATGAATGTTTTTAGCTTATTATCCTACAAACAAACTAAAAATTATGCCACTAAATGAGAAAGTATATGAATATAGTGACACAAAAACCAAATTTTCCCTGTTTCTACATTCGTCAGTACCCTCTATGTATATTTTCGAAGCTGGTTTGAATCTTTGTGTTGGGAGGCTTTTTATATATATTTCCCTTCGAGGTATCAAATGACTTATCAAGAAGTTTTGGAAAACGCTAAGAAGAACATTGGCCCAAACTGCAAAGTTTGCCCCGTTTGTAACGGCTTGGCTTGCGGCAATACCATGCCGGGCCCTGGCTCCAAGGCTCCAGGCAACGGTGCCAATGACAACTTCAAGGCTTGGCGCAACATCAAGCTGAATGCGGATACCTTCGTGCCCAACACGCCTATCACCACGGACATTGAACTTCTGGGAATGAAACTTGCCATGCCGTTGATTACGGCTCCCATCGGCTCCATCGCCATGCAGTTTAATCCTACCGACGACGTGGCGGACTTTAACGAAAAGTGCATGGCCGCCTGCGAAACCCGCGGAATTTTCCACGCCTATGGCAATGGCCGCGACCAGCGTGTCTGGGATCGCGCCATCGAATCGGGCAAGGCTCACGGCAACTGCGGCATTCCCGTTTTCAATCCCGGCACCAACGAAGGTATCGAGAAGCTGATGGACCTGTACAAGGATTGCCTCCCGCAGGCTATGTGCGTTGTCGTAGATAGCGCAGGCCTTCCGCACTTAAAGACTTTCAACGGCAAGGGTGGCGGCACCAAGACCGTCGAAGACCTGCGCGAACTGAAGGCTTACGCAAAAGTGCCGTTTATTGTGAAGGGCATCATGAGCGCCCGCACCGCCCTGAAGGCTGTTGAAGCCGGTGCCGACGCCATCATCGTTTCCAATCACGGTGGCCGCGTTCTGTCTGATACTCCCGCCACTGCAGAAGTCCTGCCGGAAATCGTTGCTGCCGTCAAGGCTGCCAACGCCGCTGCCGGTGCAGTTCACCAGACCAAAATCCTCGTGGATGGCGGCATCCGCTCCGGCCTAGACGTATTCAAGGCTCTGGCTATGGGCGCTGACGCCTGCCTCATTTGCCGCCCTGTGCTGATTTCCTATTACGGCGGCGGTCAGGAAGGCATCGAAATTTACCTGGATAAAATCAAGGCGGAACTTGAAGATACCATGTACATGTGCGGTGCCCGCAAGATTGCTGATATTAACGAGACCATGATCCGTATGTAGCTCGTCGCGGTTAATGTCGCGCGAAACCAGTCGCGAAATAATTAGATTGCTTAAAATGAAAGCTCCCCATAAGGGAGCTTTTTGCTATTTGCGATTGGCGGAAGCTTTCGTTTTCTTCTTGGGTTTCGGCAAGACTTCCACAAGCTTTCGCACGACGTCCTTGGCGTGGGACTGATGTTCCATTTCGAGGATGTAATGTTCCTTGGCTCCCTCGTAAGGAAATCCGCATTCGGCCTCTTCCATCAAGTCTTCTAGTTCAGGCAATTTTTTTACGTAGGCCATGTCGTCGCAGGCGATGATGACGGGCTTTTCGTCCACGTAAATCATCCAGTCGCCAAACATCTTCTTGGCGCGCACGTTGCCAACGTCATTCAGGACATCTTTGATAAAGTCTATGAATTCGGAACTGCAGGACATTTGAACAAGTCAGGTTGTGGTCGTTAAATCGGCGTGGAACTTAAATGCATCGGATTGCCTTACCCTTCGCATTCCGCATCTGCCTGCGGATTAACGAAGCGGGCGTTCCCGATGGTTCGTTCTGCGATCCACTGGCGGACGGCCCGTTCTGCTGCGGCGCCAAGAATTTCCTTCTTGTTTTTCTTCTTCAGGCCTTCGTGATGGGGGAGGAGGCCAAAGTTGAAATTCATGGGCTGGAAGTC
The DNA here is from genome assembly GCA_024398965.1 of Fibrobacter sp. Lineage (NCBI taxonomy): Bacteria > Pseudomonadati > Fibrobacterota > Fibrobacteria > Fibrobacterales > Fibrobacteraceae > Fibrobacter > Fibrobacter sp. The sequence goes on from JAKSIF010000003.1 coordinate 86,690, forward strand.
TTCGTTTTCTTCCACCAGGCGGTTCATCAGGGCGCCGATGCAGCTTTCGTCGGGCAGCGGATCTGCGTGACCGTGCAACAGCGTTTGGGCCATGTTCCATGCGGAATACCAGCCGGTGGCCACCGCTTCGGTGTAGCCTTCGGAACCGGTAATCTGGCCTGCGAACCAGATGGGCGGCAAGTCCTTGGCGCATTCCAGATCCGGGCGCAGGCGCAAAGTTTTGTCCAGGAACTTGGGGGAATCGATGAAGGTGTTGCGGTGCATGCAGCCCAGGCGCGCAAAGTTTGCGTTCTTCAGGGCCGGCACCATGGTGAAGATTTCCTTCTGGGTTCCCCACTTGAGGCGTGTCTGGAAACCAACCATGTTGTACAAAGTCTTCTGCTTGTTTTCGGCGCGAAGCTGAATTACGGCGTACCAAAGCTTACCGTTATTGCCAAGACCCAGACCGATGGGGCGCATGGGGCCGTGACGCAAAGTTTCGTAACCGCGACGGGCCAGTTCTTCGACAGGCAGGCAGCCTTCGAACAGTTCGTGCTTTTCGTAGGGGCGGGGCTCCACGGATTCTGCGTCCACCAGGGCGGCCACGAACTTCTCGTAGGTTTCGCGGTCCAGGGGGCAGTTGATAAAGTCTGCGGTTTCGCCCTTTTCCCAACGGTTCATATAGAAGGCGTGGTCAAAGTCGATGGAGTCCGTTTCCACCACAGGAGCGATGGCGTCGTAAAAATGCAGGCGGTCGCTGCCCAGTCGCTTGAAGATGTCGTCGGCCAGAGTGTCGCTGGCTAAGGGACCTGCGGCCACCAGCGTGGGGCAGTCTCCGGCGAGACTGGTCACTTCTTCGCGATGTAGCGTAATGTTGGGGCAGGCGTTAATGCGGGCCTCTACCAGGTCGCTGAAAATATCGCGGTTCACCGTCAGGGAATCCCCAGCGGGCACGGCGGCTTCTGCGGCACATTCCATGAGGAAACTTCCAAGCATTCTCAGTTCCTGCTTCAAGAGTCCGTGTGCGCTTGTAACCCCAAGAGCCTTGAAGCTATTGGAGCAGACCAGCTGAGCCAAGTGGCCGTCACGATGGGCGGGGGTAGGCTTTACCGGGCGCATTTCATAAAGGTGAACGTCAAAACCGCGGCTTGCCAACTGCAATGCTGCTTCACAACCGGCGAGACCGCCACCAATCACACGAACTTTCTGTGCAGAAACATTTTGAGTCATGTACGCAAATTTAGAAAAACGAAAAATCGCGACCGGAGGGCCGCGACTTTCTAAACCTTTATCCTTTAGGCTTTAACCTAGTTAACAATCATTTTCTTGTAGGTCTTTGCGTTTCCGATCCAGAGCTTTACAAGAAGTTCTTCCAAGGATGCGGACGTTACACAGTCCGGATCTGCATCCTGGATTTCGTCGGAAATCATGTTGGCCTGAGTCAGGTTCAGCATGCCGTAGTAAAGGGCTTCCAGCAACTGAGACAGAAATTCCGGAGAAACCCTGGCTACAGACTCCATGTCGTTCAAGGGAGGAAGCTGGGTCACATCGGGCTGGAACTGGTCAAGGTTATCCATGGTCCACATGTCTGCAGCCTTACCCATGTCGGGGGTGAGGGCAATGCCCTTGAGGTTGGAGCGGTATTCGTTCCATTCCTGGGCTGTCGTCTTGCCGGCCTTACGGATCTTCTTCAAGAAAGAGAGGACTGCGTAGTACAATTCCTTTTCTTTCTGGTTGATTTCCTTTTGGGAAGCTTGAATCATGGATACCTATAAAAAACTCGAAAGAGCCGCGACTGCCTTTCCGTGAAGGTTAGGACAGCCGCAGCTGTTTATGGTTGTCGCCTAGGCGACATTTTTCTTAGTGGCGGAACGGTATTAGTGACGGAAGTGACGCATACCGGTGAAGACCATTGCCACGCCAAGCTTGTTGCAAGCTTCGATGGAAAGGTCGTCCTTCTTGGAGCCACCCGGCTGCACGATGTACTGGACGCCGGCTGCTGCTGCAGCTTCGACGTTATCCGGGAACGGGAAGAATGCGTCGGAACCCATAACGACTTCGCTGAACACCTTGGCTTCGAGAGCCTTGAGGCCAGCCTTGTCGATGCACTTGCCCTTTTCGTTGAAGAACTTCTGGGCAGCCTTCATGCGGGCGACGTTGTCGCGAACGCGGGGCTGGCAGAGGCGGAGGTTAGAGTCGATGCGGTTGGGCTGGCCGGGGCCAAGACCCAGAACCTGGAAGTAGCCGCGGGCATATTCGTAACCCATGACGATGGCGTTGGACTTGGTGTGCTTGGTAACGATCCAGGTGAAGCGGGCCAGGGCTTCCTTGTTCTTTGCGAACTTCTTCTTGGTGACGCATTCGAACTTTTCGTAAACGTCAACGTCGCGGTCCTGAACCAGCATACCGCCGATCACGTGCTTGTAGACCTTCATCTTGGTGGCCTTCTTGATTTCGCCAACTTCAAGGAGACGAATGTCCTTGGACTTGTTCTTGAGGAATTCAAGAGCGTCGGCTTCGAAAGCCGGAGCAAGGAGGATTTCAACGAACTTGCCCTTCAGGAATTCTGCAGTCTTCAGGTCGACCTTCTTGGTCACTGCGATAACAGAACCGAAAGCGGACACCGGGTCACCTTCCCATGCTGCTTCCATGGCAGTGCGGAGGGTCTTACCAGTTGCGAGACCACAGGGGTTCATGTGCTTCACGATGACAACTGCATTTTCACCAGCGAATTCGCGAGCCATTTCGAGAGCTGCGTCGGCGTCAACAATGTTGTTGTAGGAGAGTTCCTTGCCGTGGAGCTGCTTTGCGGTAGCGAGGCTTGCTTCAGTGCAAGTGGGATCGCGGTAGAAAACAGCTGCCTGGTGAGAGTTTTCACCGTAGCGCATGGGCTGCGGGTCAACGAACTTAAGCTTCAATTCTTTAGGTTCTTTAGCCATATTATCCTCTTTGGGTTTATGTTATAAATCTAGTTAAAAAATCAGCCTTGTTATGGAGAATTTCTTTTAAACACCACGTTCATTTGGATCCCAGATGACCTTGTGGAGCTGGACCTGGAATCGAACCTGGTTCTTTCGCATGACCTGGTTAGAAAGAATCCAGTTCACCATGTCCTGGTAGGGAAGTGTTCCGAATACAGGGGAGACGTAGAATGTTGGATGGCAAATGTTTTCCAAAGACTCCACGATTCTTGCCGCATCCTCGAGATCCTTGACGGAACCTACTACGAACTTGACCACGTCCCGGCTATCCAGGTTGCGGAAGTTGTCCAGCTTCATCTTGCCTTGCATGTTGCTGCTGGAACATTTCCAGTCCATGGTCACAAAGACATTCTTGAAACCAAGAGGCTTCGGCATGGTCCCGTTGGTCTCGATGTTGATATCGAAACCGTTGTCATCCAGAACCTGAAGCAGAGTCTGCACGTCCTGATGAATCAAGGGCTCGCCACCGGTCAGAGTGACATTCTTGCAGTCAAATGATTTTACTTTGTCTACAATCTGGCCGACATTCATTTCCGTAAAGTCGGAACCTTCCACGGCGTACATGGAGTCGCAGTAACTGCATCGCAGGTTGCAGCCGTGGAGACGGATAAAGACCGCGGGGGCTCCAGTACGGATGCCTTCGCCATCGATGCTGAAAAATATTTCGGAAACTTTCATGAGCTGGCCTAGTCTGCTTCGTATTCCGCGATATTGCCTTCGCTTTCCTGGACCACTACCCGGTAGCAGTTCGGAATCTGGTCGCAAATCCACTTGGCCATGTTCTCGGCGGTAGGATTGAAATCCACAATGTCGTTAAGCAGCTTGTGGTCCAGCTTGTCCTTGATTGTTTTCTTTACGTGGGAAAAGTCGATGACCATTCCCTGGGCGTTCAGCTCCTTGGACTTGCAATGGACCGTGATGATCCAGTTGTGCCCGTGGATTCCTGTGCACTTGCTGTCATAGGGGAGGTCCAGACGGTGTGCCCCGGAGATTTCGAATCGCTTAGATATCTTGTACATGTCTACCTAGTTTTGTTTTACGACAGGATGGCATTGCGAACTGTCGCGGCTCTACGCCTTGTTAAGTTTCAGAAGGAGCGTCGTTGAATTCCTGTACCTGTGGAGGCAAGTTGTCCAGCGGGTCTTCCGGGTCTACAACCAGGTTGTAGTAAACGTTGTTCTGCAGCTCGTCTTCGATGTAGAAGAGCGTTCCGCCCATGGCGCTGCCACAGCCGGCGCATGCTCCCTGGAAGCGAATCTTCAGGTGGTTGTCTTCTGTCAGGTCCAGGATTTCCAGGTCTCCGCCGTCGCCCTGCAGGGTTCCGCGGACAGACTTGTGGAGCCATTCCTCGATCTTCTCGATCTTCTGCACCTTGGTGAGTGCGTTCCATTCAGCGTCAGCCTCGGCTCGGCCTTCTGCAGTCTGGGTGCGGTACTTGATGCGTTCCATCTTCTCGCGGACGATGATTGCGGTTGCCTTCTTCTCGGGATATTCCTCCAGGACCTTGGCAATGAGCTTGTTCATCTGGCCGATTTCTGCGGCGTCTGCGGGAATGGCACGAACCTCGGGAATATCTCGCAGTTCTTCTTCAATGGATTCTGCCGTAATCTTGCAGGCTTCGTCCACAGTTACCATCTGGATCTTCTTGCAGAAGGTATCGGCGAGGGCGGTAAACACCGGGCCGCCGTAGGTAAAGAAACGGGTTTCCAGAATCTTGTCGCAGTCCGGGTCGATCATCAGGTAGACTTTGAGACTAGCTTCCTTCACATCCACCAGGGCGAGGCCCTTTTCATCTGCTTCAATCTGGAAAATTGCCCCACGATACTTGGGGGACTTAGCAATATCTTGCACCTTCTGGGAAAGTGTGCTTGTTACATCTTCACTCATACGCTGAAAAGTTAGAAATTTTTCTTTAGAGAAATCCTTTCGCCTCTTGTCTGTAGGCTCGAAGAACCGTTCTTTTTTCTTTTTATGGAGCCCACGCGGGGGTAGCTCTCGCAGCTCCGGCTGCAGCAATTAAACGAATAAAGCCCCGCTTTCGCGAGGCTTTATTTAATCTTTAACTTAGGCGCTTTAGGCCTGGCGTTCTACGAACGCAGGCCTCTGCGGCTCGGAAATGAGAGCAAATAAATTTGCTCTCGCTTCACTCGCCTTGTTAGGCCTTGATAATTGTGTCCTTAGCCAGCACGACGATGCCGGATTCGGTAACATGGAACAGCTTCTTGTCGCGTTCCAGGTCGTAACCGATTTCGAAGCCGGCCGGAATATGCAGGCCCTTTTCGATGATGGCTCTACGGACCTTGGCGCCCGGGCCGATAGTCACGTTGGGGAAAAGGATAGATTCTTCAACCATGGCGTCCTTCTGGATGGTAACACCCGGAGAAAGGATGCTCTTGACTACGGTACCGCCACCGATAACGCAACCAGCGGACACGATGGAGTCGATAGCTGCACCCTGATGGGCTTCATTGTCTCCGGCAAAGAAACGTGCAGGAGGCTGGTTCCAGTTGAAGGTGCGGATGGGCCAGTAATTGTTGTAAAGGTCGAAGGGCGGATTTTCGGAGCAAAGGTCCATGTTTGCTTCGTAGAAGGCGTCGAGGGTACCTACGTCGCGCCAGTAGCCCTTGGTGCTAGCCTGTTCGCCACGGACGATGTTGGTGTTAAAGTCGTAGACGTACACCGGATAGTCGTGGTACAGTGCCGGAATAATATGCTTACCGAAGTCGGTTGCGCCGCTTTCTGCGCCCTTCATCAGTTCGCGAACCAGGAACTTGCTGGTAAAGAGGTAGTTGCCCATGGAGGCGAGGCACCAGCCCGGACGACCCGGCATTTCCTTCGGGTTCTTGGGCTTTTCTTCGAAGCCGATCATGCGGTTGTCCTGGTCCACTTCGATAATGCCGAATTCGCTTGCTTCCTTTACCGGCACGGGGATTGCTGCAATGGTGAGCAATGCGGCGCGGGAGAGGTGGAAGTCGATCATCTGGTTGATGTCCATCTTGTAGATATGGTCACCACCGAAGATTGCCACCAGGTCCGGACGTTCGTCGGTAATCAGGTTGATGTTCTGGAAAATGGCGTCGGCAGTACCGCGATACCATTCGTCGCCAGTACGCATCTGTGCGGGAACCAGGTCAACATACTGGTCCAGGCTTGCGTTAAGGTTCCAGGCTGCGGAAATATGCTTGTTTAGGGAATCGGACTTGAACTGGGTCAACACCTTGATCTTGAAGATGCCGGAGTTGATGAAATTGTTCAGAACAAAGTCAATGATGCGGTAAGTGCCGCCAAAATGGACTGCGGGCTTTGCACGGTCGCGGGTGAGGGGCTGCAGACGGCTGCCCTGGCCACCGGCCATGATCATGCACAAAATGTTTTTCTGGTGCTCTCTGGAGTAGGACCAACTCATATACCATACCTCATGGTAACGTGAATAAAAAATTTACATGCCTAATCTATGAAATTTTTTACAAAAAGGTTGATTTTTTTCAAAAAAAACGAAAATGTTGTTAAATATTGTTTAAAAACCTATTTGTTTGGTAGGAATTGTATGCCGGAGAACAGGACGTCCTTTGTCCAAGAATTGTTACCAGTGGAAAATTCTTTGTTCGGAGGGTTGGGGCGTTGACCAAAAGGGAACCATACTGCACGGGGTGGTTTGACCTGTTGAATTATCACATTCTCAAAAAAAATTCCTAACGATGCCTTTAAAATTTTATACATTTTCATCGTTCGAAATTCTCGAAAGGGCGAGTTGTGCGCGAACCTCGTGTTCAGGTCGCCTTAACATTAACCAAATAGGAGCTAAATAATGTCTCTTACTCTGAACGACATCAAGCACCCGAAGATCAAGGCTTGGGTTGAAGAAGTTATCGCAATGTGCGAACCGGACAACGTTGTTGTTGCTGACGGTTCCGTTGAAGAATACAACACTCTTATGCAGAAGTGCGTTGACGCAGGTCTCGCTACTAAGCTCGCTAAGAAGGAAAACTGCTACCTGTTCCGTTCTCTCCCGTCTGACGTGGCTCGTGTTGAATCCCGTACCTTCATCTCCTCCGTTAAGGAAGAAGACGCAGGTCCGACCAACCACTGGATTGACCCGGTTGAACTGAAGAAGACCATGTCCGGTCTCTACAAGGGTTGTATGCACGGCCGTACCATGTACGTGATTCCGTTCTGCATGGGCCCCCTCGGTTCTGCAATCTCCAAGAACGGTATCGAAATCACTGACTCCGAATACGTCGTTCTCAACATGGACATCATGACCCGCGCTGGCAAGAAGGTTCTCGATATCTTCAATGCTGACCCGAACGCTGACTTCGTTCCGTGCCTCCACTCCGTTGGTAAGCCGCTCAACAACGGCGAAAAGGACAACGGTGTCTGGCCCTGCGCTGACGTTGAATTCAAGTACATCTCCCAGTTCCCGGAAGAACACCTCGTGTGGTCCTACGGTTCTGGCTACGGTGGAAACGCTCTCCTCGGCAAGAAGTGCTTCGCTCTCCGTATCGCTACCGTTCTCGCTCGCGACGAAGGCTGGCTCGCTGAACACATGCTCATCCTCAAGCTCACCAACCCGAAGGGCGAAGTTAAGTACGTAACTGGCGCATTCCCGTCTGCTTGCGGTAAGACCAACCTCGCTATGCTCATCCCGACTATCCCGGGCTGGAAGGTCGAAACCATCGGTGACGATATTGCATGGATGAAGTTTGGTGCTGATGGCCGTCTCTACGCTATCAACCCTGAAGCTGGCTTCTTCGGCGTTGCTCCGGGCACCTCCGCAGAATCCAACAAGAACGCTCTTATCTCTGCTGAAAAGAACACCATCTACACCAACTGCGCTCTCACTGAAGATGGCGACGTATGGTGGGAAGGCATTGGCTATCCTGCAACTGGCAAGCTGGTTGACTGGAAGGGCAATACCCGTGACGCTCTCCCCAAGGACAAGGCTCCTAAGGGCGAAGAAATGGCTCACCCCAATGCTCGCTTCACTGCTCCGGCATATCAGTGCCCCTGCATTGCTGCTGAATGGGAAGATCCTGCAGGCGTTCCTATCTCCGCAATCCTCTTCGGTGGCCGTCGTCCGTCCACCATTCCTCTGGTTCACCAGTCCCTGAGCTGGAACCACGGCGTGTTCCTCGGCTCCATCGTTGGTTCCGAAATCACCGCTGCTTCCACCATTAACGCTGCTGAAGTCGGTAAGATCCGTCGCGACCCGTTCGCAATCCTCCCGTTCTGCGGCTACAACATGGGTGACTACTTCAAGCACTGGATCGAAATCGGTAAGAAGTCTACCGAAGACAAGCTCCCGAAGATCTTCTACGTCAACTGGTTCCGTAAGGACGCTGACAACGCTGAACTCCCGGGTGGCTTCATGTGGCCGGGTTACGGCGACAACAGCCGCGTCCTCGCTTGGATCTTCGACCGTTGCAACGGCGTTGACAATGCTAAGGAAACCCCGATTGGTCTCATGCCGGCAGACGGCGCCCTCAATACTGAAGGCCTCGCTGAATGCTACAAGAAGACCCTCCCGGCTATCACTTCCGTTGATGTTGAAGGCTGGAAGAAGGAACTCGCTGACGTTAAGGAAAATCACTATCCGAAGTTCGGCGCTCACCTTCCGAAGGAACTGAACGACATCATCGACATGATTCAGGATCGTCTGAACAAAGCTTAATAAGGCGAGCGAAGCGAAAACAAACTAGTTTGTTTTCATTTCCGAGCCGACAAGCTTGCGCTGCGTAGCAGCGCCAGGCATAAAAGCTTAAAGGAACCTCTGCGGACCTCCGCAGGGGTTTCTTTTTATCTTGAATTTTTTGCCAAAATTTCTATCTATGGTGCCGAAAACAACGCGTTTCCTTGTTGGAGTAAGTCCAGTTGTCCACAATCCGCAATAGCGGGGAAGGCTAGAACGCGCATTCGAGTGAAGCGCGCGGCTGGACCGGGCGCTTGTTGTTTTTTAAGGTGTATACATCGTGAGTTCCAAGTCCAAATTCACGTTCTTGATGTTCCTTCTGGGAATGCTTTCTGCCTTCGGGCCCTTCGTTACAGACCTCTACCTGCCGGCTCTGCCTAACTTGGCGGAATATTTTATGGCGACGCCCTCGGCATCCCAGCTGAGTTTAACCATGAGTATGCTGGGCTTGAGTATTGGCCAGCTGTTCATCGGCCCGCTGAGCGACAAGTACGGCCGTAAGCGCCTGCTGGTGATTTGCCTTGTGCTGTTTGTAATAAGCACCATGGCCTGCATAGTTTCTCCGGACATGGCTGTCTTTAATGCTTGCCGATTGATTCAAGGTCTTGCTGCTTCCGGCGGTATTGTGATTGCTCGTTCCGTTTCTGCGGATTCTTATCGTGGCCCGGTGCTCACTAAGTTCCTGGCCATGGTTAGTGCCGTGAATGGGGTAGCCCCTATTGCGGCTCCCGTGCTGGGAGGTTTCTTGTTGAATTTCATGAGCTGGAAGGGAACCTTTGCGGTCTTGCTCCTCTATGGCTTTGTTCTGCTGTTCATGGCGGGCAAGTTCCAGGAATCTCTGCCCAAACATCGCCGCAGCGACAAGTCAATTCTTGCGAACTTTAGCTTGTATGTAAAGGTGTTCCGCAACGGCGAATTCGTTCGCTTCTTTGCAGTATGTACCGCTTCCATGATTGTGCTGTTCGGCTACATTGCCGCATCGCCTTTTATTTTCCAGAAACTGTATGGCCTGAGTCCCATGGGCTTTAGCTTCTGCTTCGCGATGATTGCCTTCTGTACTGCCGTAGGCTGCGCAACTTCTGGTAAAATCGGAAACGATCGAAAGGCTATCAAGATTGCGGGCATTGGCGTTTTCATTGCTTCTCTTGCAGTAGCGGCTTGCCTTTTGACTCACGCACCGCTGCCCTTGCTCCAGCTTAGCTTTATGGCGACCACATTCATGTTCGGCTTGATGCAGCCCCCGGCCAGCGCATTGGCCTTGAATGCCGAACGCAAGAATGCAGGCACGGCTTCTGCTGCCATGGGTGCCGCAGGTTTTCTGATGGGCGGTATTGCTTCGCCTATTGTTGGTGTTGGAGACATTGCTGTAAGCGCTTCCATCATGCTGGTTACGGGTGGATTCCTGACCATGGTCTTTATGATCATCGCCAAGGCAAAGATGCCCAAGGCCCGATAGATGGTTTTAAATCTGTAAAATTTGAATGCTTATGTAAAGCGCTCGGAAAAGATCCGGGCGTTTTTTAATCTAGTGGAAGTTCAAGAATACAACGTGTTCTTTGTGTGCTTTTATCCATCAAAAAAGAGCCTGGTATGAACCAGACTCTTTTTAAAGTAGATGTATGTAACCGTTGTTTTTTAAGCCAAGCGGTTTATACGTCTATTAGTTGATGCGTCCAACCAGGTTGCCAGACAGCATGTAGTCCTTGGTAGAACCGTAGCTGTGGAAGCCAGCAGACAGGCTGAAGCGGTCGGTGAAGGACTTTTCGATGTAGAATGCACCGAGAACGTCCTTGACGTGCTTCTGGTTAGCGGAAACGCCGAATTCCTTGTGGTCGGCACGATCACCAACGTATTCAGCTTCGAGGATGATACGGTCTACAACTGGAGTGTAGAAGGCGATACCACCAGTCAGAGGAATAACCAGGTCGTCGGCCAGGTCCATGAGGGCTGCTTCTGCGAAGATGTCGAACTTGCTGTCGATTACCGGCAGGTTAGCCTTCAAGGAAGCGTTGTGCTTGATGTCTGCGTCGGAGTCGTAGATGACATCGAACAGGTTGCTGCGGTAAGCAAGCTGGACCTTCAGCTTGGAGAGGCCTTCGAGACCGTGGAAGTTGAAGGCGGCGCGGATGTCGCCCTTGTCCAGGTTCTGGGAACCGCTAATGAGAGACAGGTAGAAATCCATGTTGTCGGTCGGAGTGAAACCGAACTGCAACTGGTTTTCCGGAGCCTGGGTAGAGAGGAAGCCGTTCAGGTAACCGTCGATGTAGCCACCGAAGTAGTCACCGCTCTTGTCGGTATTGTCCCAACGACCCACCTTGAAGGTGAAGTAGTCGGTGCCCTGCATTGCCCATGCTTCGTCCAGAGAGAAGTAATCGGCTGCAGACTTGTCTGCATCGTTACGGATAGCTTCCTTCTTGACCTTCTTGTTTTCGTAGTCGCCGGTCTGGAGGTCGCCGGGGTAGAAGGCTACGCCAATCTTACCCTTGAAGTCGTCGGTTTCGGCGAGAACTGCGAAGTTTGCTTCGCCGTTCCAGGTTTCGAAGTTGTCGCCAAGTTCGTCGTCTTCGCTGGTCCAGAATACCTTGCCTGCTTCAAGTTCGAAGTCGGCGTTGATGTCGAAGTTGATCTGGTTGACAGTCATCACTGCGTTTTCGATCATCTTCTTTTTCTTGCGCTTCTTCTTGGGCTTTGCAACCGGTTCTGCTGCTGCTTCAGCAGCGGGAACGGGCTCTTCTGCAGCTGCAACTTCTGTTGCTGCAGGTTCGGCAGCGGGTGCTGCTTCGGCAGGAGCTTCTGCAGCCTGTGCAGGGGCGGCCTGTTCAGCAGCGGGTGCTGCTTCGGCAGGAGCTTCTGCAGCCTGTGCAGGAGCGGCCTGTTCTGCGACAGGAGCGGCTTCTGCTGCGGGAGCTTCTGCAGCCTGTGCGGGAGCAGCCTGTTCGGCAGCGGGAGCGGCTTCGGTTGCCGGTGCGGCAGCGGGGGCCTGTGCGGCTTCTGCTGCGGGAGCGGGAGCAGCGGCCTGTGCGGGGGCTGCTGCGGGGGCTGCTTCAGGTGCAGCGTAAACTGCTGCAGCCATGATGCAGGAGGCAAGGAACATTTTCTTCATATTAGGGAACTCCTTTCACTAATTCCACGGTATAAGTTTAGTAAAAAAATCTTTCATCTAGTGTTTTTACTTTTGTTTTCCATATAAAAAGCTAACTTTAGGGGCCAGAGAGGTTTTATTTTGAAGAAAATTCTGTTTTTTGCGCTTTTTGTCTTGGTTAGTATCGCCCTTGCACAGGATAATCTTTACGTTTACAAGAAGAATGGTTCCAAGGTCGACGAATCTGCTCCTGCAGGAGCCTTGACCATGACAGACTGGATCAAGGAACTGCCCATTCCCAAGGACTCCGTAGAAAAGGTTACCTACGTCAAGGAACGCGTCGAGGTTAAGGATAAAAAGGGTAGGGTGATCAAGGACAAGAAGGGCAAGCCCAAGACTAAGCTTCAGAAGAAAAAGAAGGTTATCTGGGAAGTTTCTGAACCTAAGGAACCACCCAGGTTTGTTCCCATTGATTGTAAGTACGGAAACATGTGGGTTAAGCGTGCCGACCTGGCCCGTTTCCAGCAGGCTTCTGCTGATATTAGCGGCGAATATGCCTCCGCCTCTGGAAGTGTGTTCCTCAAGAAGTCTCCCACCAATCCCCGATTGTTTACTGTTATCATTCAGAACGGTCCCTTTGGAAACCGTGCGGAACTCGAAGCAAGTAATATCGAGCTCCGTGAGGCTAACGGTCATGGCCGCATGACCTATACCGAGGATGGTTGTACTGTCGATATCGCCGTGGCCAACCGCCGTGTTCAGGTTGCTCAGCGTGGTTGCTCCGAATACAATTCGGGCAGCTTCAAGCTTGAAGGCGAATACAGCAATTTCAAGGGAAATCGTCGCGTTGTTGAAAACTTCAACCTGCCGGAACAGTCCTTCACCTACAAAAAGTTCAAGTGGTGCGACAGCGGCTTTGACTCCTGTAAGGAGGAAAAGGACGAAAATGGCAAGGTAACCATCACTTGGAGTAAGGGTGGAAACGGTTTTATCGAACGTAAGGCCGGCGATGAGGTTCACACCTACCGTCCCTTTGAACATGTGATTCCCCATAAGCGAGACTTCTACAAGGGTGAAAAGCCCATGGCCATCAAGACCAAGCGCACCGATATCAGTGGTGAATGGTGGATCTGGTATTTCTATCCGCAGGCTGAACGATTCAGGATGGTTCGCGCAGGCATGCGTGAAGACATTGCCCAGATGGAAATCTACGAGTAACTCTTTTACTGCAGTTTATGAACAAGTCCGTTGAACAGTCCCGCATTTTATTCCTGGATACAGGTGCTATTGTGCGTCTCTTGCAGATGAACCCGGACTACTATCCGGTGGTTTCCTCTGTGTTGGACTACGCCTACGAAAAAAACATTACGGTTCTTACATCTGCTGTTACTTTGTTTGAAATCTCCCGCAGGGCCTGTGTGGCGGGGGAGGGGGTTCTCGCTCGCCAGTACCGTGAGTTTTTTGAGAATTCCAGAAACGTAAAGCTTTGTGAGGTTAACGGAGAAATTGCGGTGAAGGCTGCTGAACTTTTCGCCGCCGCCGCCCGTACCAATCATAAACTGACTGAAGCCGAAGCCCAGCGCCTGGCTACCGCCTATGTGAATGGCGCTGATTGTATCCTAACGGAAAATGCGAACTTTGCAAATGCAACGGACATACCTGTGGTAACCTTGGACGAAGTCCTTTAAAGTTTCGTTTATAGACGTAAATTTAGTGAGCCCGAACCCATCTAGGTTTGGGCTTTTTCTATCTTTGGATTGTATAAATTTATTGGAGCTAATATGCCTAATTACTCTACCGTTATCGGTCTCGAAATCCATTGCCAGCTCGCTACCAAGACTAAGATGTTCTGCGGTTGCGAAATTGAAGTGAACACCAGCCCCAACAAGCACGTTTGCCCGGTTTGCCTCGGTATGCCCGGTGCCATGCCTGTTCCCAACAAGAAGGCTGTGGAATATGCAATCCGCCTGGGTCTCGCTCTCAACTGCGAAATCGACCTGAACGCCATGTGGACCCGTAAGAACTATTTCTACCCGGACCTTCCCAAGGGTTATCAGATTACCCAGACTGGCGGTCTTCCGGTTTATGACCACCCGATCTGCAAGAACGGCTGGCTTGAAATCATCAAGGCCGACGGTACCAAGAAGCGCGTGGGCATTACCCGTATCCACATGGAAGAAGACGCCGGTAAGCTGATCCACGACATGAGCCCCACCGACTCTCACTTCGACGCAAACCGTTGCGGCACCCCGCTTTGCGAAATCGTCACGGAACCGGACATCCGTAGCCCGGAAGAAGCCGTTCTGGTTCTCAAGAAGATCAAGCAGACTCTTGAATACACCCGCGTCTCCAACGCCAACATGGAAAACGGCAACATGCGCTGCGACGGTAACATTTCCCTGCGCGCTTCCGAAGACGCTCCTTTCGGCACCCGTGCAGAAATCAAGAACCTGAACAGCTTCACCAACCTTGAAAAGGCTTTGAACGCCGAATACTACCTGCAGTCCGCTACTCTGGACGCTGGCAAGGAAGTGGAACAGTGTACCAAGCGTTACGACCCCAACGCCGACAAGACTATCGTCATCCGCAGTAAGGAAGACGCTCACGACTATAAGTACTTCCCGGAACCGGACATGGTACGTCTTGTTACCGATCCTGCCTTCGTGGAAGAAATCCGCCGCACCCTTCCGGAACTGCCGGATGCCCGTCGCGCCCGCTTCATGAACGACCTCGGCGTGTCCGAATACGACGCCCAGGTGCTTACCGACGACCGCGACATCAGCGACTGGTTCGATACCGCTTCCAAGAACTGCAAGAACGGCAAGGTCCTGGCCAACTGGGTCATCACCGAACTCCTCGCTAAGATGAAGGACCTGGAAGGCGGCCTCGCCGACTTGAAGATCAAGCCGGAACAGCTCTGCGCCCTGGTGAACCTCATCGAAGACAAGACCATCAACGGTAAGATTGCAAAGACCGTGTTTGCCGACATGTTCGAAACCGGCAAGGATCCTGCAGATATCGTTAAGGAAAAGGGCCTGGTCCAGGTGGCTGACACTGGCGCTATCGAAGCTATCGTTCGCGAAGTCTGTGCCGCAAACGCTGCCCAGTTCGCAGAATTCAAGGCCGGTAAGGTTGCTCTGAAGGGCTTCCTTGTGGGTATGACCATGCGCAAGTCCGGTGGCAAGGCTAACCCGGCTATGGTCAACGAAATTCTCGACAAGCTGGCTCAGGAATAAACGCGGTTAGATTGCCATCCCGGATCTAGTCCGGGACAGGCGTCGCTCTTCGCAATGACACGGAATCATGCTCTCGGTATTTTCGTTTTTGCAATCGTCTGCGTCGTACTGACGCCGGCGGTTTCAAGTGCCGCGGACAAGCTGGACCAGTATGATTCCGCTTATGTCAGTACGTTGAACATGAGTGACGAGGAAATTGCAGAACTTTACGGCATTGATTCCACCAAGCTTAACGCGGGCCCCACGCTCCAGGAATTGAACGAAGAAAACCCCAGCTATATCAAGCGCGAGTACAATCATCGTCAGCAGGTTATAGTAGGTGGTGTGGTGATGCTCTGTGTTGCGCTTGCAATGGTGTTGATGAACAATTATAACCCTTCGCGCTGACAGAAACCTACATAAACTCAAAAACGCCTAAATTGAACGAAAAACGGCGATTTTTAAAAAATCGCCTCTTTCAATTTTGCTTTTGTAGTGTTACTTTTGGACTGAAACCGTCACTCGAGCGTCACTTGACTGGCACCCGAGGATCGCCGGGGAGGTCTATGAGTAAGGTTCGTGAAACAGTCAATTTGAGAAAGCGTACCATGAAAAATGGAGGCCAGTCCCTATATCTGGATTGGTTCTTTCATGGCAAAAGGGAACGCGAATTTTTAGGACTCTATCTTGGAAAAGATAAAGTTCAAAATGCAACTACAATGCGTTTGGCCCAACAGCTCAAGGCAAAGAAGATGGAAGAGCTGATCGCCATTGAAGCTGGAATCGCTGTCAAGAAATTTGAAGCAACCAGCATCTCATTTAGAGATTATGCTTTGGAAGTTGCAAGTCGATATAAAGTGAAAAATACCGTTCGATCTTTTACGTCGGCTGCGAAACGTATTCCGAATAAGATAATGCTCGCTTCTGTTGATAGGGCCTGCCTTTCAAAGATCATTCGAGATGCTTGGGGAGACTGTTCTCAAAACGCACAAAACTCAAACGGTGCGTTTCTTAAGTTGGCCATGCGACAAGCTTTCAAGGAAGGTCTTATTCCTCAGCTCCCGGATTTTTCCGGTGTTGTTCCTTCACCAAAGCCTGGCAATAAGGTTTTCTTGACGCTGGATGAAATAAAGCAATTCATGGTTGTAGAACCTCCTGTTGAGAAATGTGGCGCTTCTGCAGCAAGGCGCTGGTTCATGATAAAGGGCGCTTTTCTTTTCGGTTGTTTTACGGGACTTCGTTATAGCGATATTTATAAGGCAAAATGGGGCGACATTCAAGACGGTATTTTGATTACGGAACAGATGAAAACGAAGGAGGAAGTTCGTATTCCTCTTTCGCAAAACGCCTTGCAATTTATTCCGCAAAGAAACGAAAACGTTCGAGACGAAGATCGAATTTTTGACGCCATTCCTGGTAGATCATGTCATGCAGATATAAAACTTGCTAAGCTGGTGGAACTTTCCGGGATAAAGAAGCACATTACGTTTCACTGTTCCCGTCATACCTGTGCGACCTTGATGCTTTCCTATGGGGCGGACCTTTATACCGTCAGCAAGATTTTGGGCCACACCAACGTCAAGACTACCCAAATCTACACAAAGGTGCTGGATGAGGGCAAGCGCAAGGCTGTCGAACTGGTTCCCAAGATTTAGAACCTTGCGGAAATCGTGAAAGGGCTATAGACTATCCGTCTATGGCTCTTTTTTTGTCTATTGAACAATAAAAATTGAAAGAAAATGAAAAATATTTGAATTTTTCTTGATTTACGTCTTGACACAGCTGTGCGGTTATGTAGATTTGTAGTGTACAAATGAGCAAACAAGGCTGATTCAAATGAATACAAGAAAGACAAATAAGGGCGAGTTTAGGTACTATAACGTCGCCTACAAGTTTAACGGGGAACCCAGAACCTGGAGCGTGACTGTTGATGTAGCCAGCAGCAAGAAGGCTGCTATTGAATGGGTCAAACGCTACCTTGGCGGAACCGACCACAAGGCTCACCCGGCCTACCTCATTTAGGACCTGCTGATCGGCAGGCCTTTCTTTTAACCATAAACCCTAAAAAAGGAACAAATCATGAATAATGAACAGAAACAGATTGAAACCCTCAAGGAAGACATCAAGGGTGCAAATCGAACCATCGAAGAACTGGAACATGAAGTTGAGATGCTTCGCGCGAAGGTTCACGAACAGTCCAAAAAGGGAAATGCAGAAAACGTCTTTGACTGTTTGGCAATCACGAACGTGCAGGTTTTCCCCTTCAAGGAAGGTGCAAGCCTGGGTCACATGAAGGGTCTTGCAAGCGTTGTTTTCAACGACCAGCTCATGCTTCGCGGCTTGCGCATTATGGACGGTGAAAACGGTCTTTTTGTTGGCTATCCGAACGATCCATTCTACAAGGGCGAGGATTTCCGCTGTATCGCCCAGCCCATTACCCGCCAGCTTCGTGAACACATCGAAAATTGCATCCTGGAAAAATACCAGGCCGCAATCGCTTAAAAATCACCATTGAAAATAAAGGACACCGAACCATGAGCTACAATTACCGCGATGCCATCAAAGAAGATTGTGAAACCGCTATCAAGGAATACCTGGAATACCATAAGGATGAAGTGAAGGGAATGTCGAAGGAAACGCTGACTGAAAAGTTCCATGACGCGTTCTGGATTGACGATTCCGTCACAGGCAATGCTTCCGGTTCCTATACCTTTTCCTCCTATGAAGCGGAACAGAATCTTGCTGGTAACTGGGACCTGCTTGGCGAAGCCATGAGCGAGTTCTGTTGCGAGTGTGACGCCATCGCGAAGGGCGCCGAATGGGCTGACGTGACGATCCGTTGCTATTTGCTGGACGAGGGAATTGAAAAGGCCATGGAGGAACTGGAGGAATTGATCGACAGCGCGATTGAAGAATCCGAGGAATCCGAAGAAGAACTGGAGGAATCGGAGGCCTAGTTTAAGGCTGTTTCGATTCCTCCTTTTTTATTACTTGAAAAACCTAATCAAGTTAGGTATTTTTAAACAGGGAATGAAAATGGAAATTGAAGAAGTCAAGAAGGTGCTGCTCAAGGCGCTCTGGGGTTATGAGCAAAAATCGGTGGAACTTCGCAAGACCGCCGAGAACAGCTCCAGCGCGGAGTATCGCAAGTACCAGCGTGAGCTTTTGAGTGCCGTAGCGGTCCAGAAACAGACTGTAATCGAAATCGCGGCCGCGTTTGGACTCAAGGCGGAATGGCAGGCGCGAGAATCCTGCTGGACCATCAAATAATCACCACCAAAATTTAAGGGACACCGAATTATGAAAATCAAGGCATTTCTTATTGACGTGATTGGCGGAAACAGCCGCGTCGTTGAAATCGAAAACAAGCTGGAGGACTATTATCGCGAGCTTCACTGTGAACTGATTGACATCCAGTCGCGCAAGGTCGGCAAGAAGGTATTCGACATTATCTGTGATGATGAGGGGCTGATGAAGGAAGATAACAAGATCAGCGCCATCGACAACCTGGGCGCGCCTATGTTTGTGGGCAACCTTCTTGTGGTGAACTGCAAGGATGGCGTGGAAACCGGACTTGAGGACGATGAAATCGAATACGTTCGCGAGCGAGTCCAGAAGCTCTGTACCCGTAATTTTCCGGAAGGCTATGAAATGCTGACCCAGGTGGAATACTGCTAGGAGGCGACCATGGTAAAAGTTGGAGACATTATCAAGATCATTGAAATGCTTGGCGAACCGCGTTATACGGGAAAGACTGGCGTCGTGGAACACATCGACAGCCTGGGCCAGCTGCATGGAAGCTGGGGTGGGCTGGCTGTTCAGCCCGAGAACGATCGCTTCGAGGTTATAGGCCACAAATGACAGACCAGCTGGATTTCTTTTCGATACTTGACCGCGTAGAAATCCCCAACAGTGCAAAGCCATGGTGTAAATCGTGGCTTTGCGCCCTTACGAACGATGTGGGCGTCTATGTGACGAATGTTCACACCTATACGAAGGGCGAGGGCTACATGGCCTATTTGGAGCTTAAATGCGCGCTTCTCTATCCTTATGTCTATTACGCCTGCAGCTTGCAGAACCGCATGGCTGGGCGTGGCTCGCTATTGACCCAGGACCCGGAATGCTGCTTTACGGTATTCGACAATCTGGATCAGATTGAGGCCAAGGTGACAGACTATTTGGAAAAATGTTCATCCGGGTATGAGCTGAAACCTGGCTGGATAAAGTCTGTGGTTGCCGATATGTTGAAGGACATTCAGCAACAGTCTTAAAATGCTATCTTATCACAAGAGGAAAAATCAATGTTTGAAGATTTCTGTACCTATTACAAGGGCGAGGAAAACTGTCCCTTCGAGGCGGGGAAAGGTTATGCGGGCAAGTTCTGGGTGGCTGAAAATTTCGTCTGCAAGGAGTATGCGCGGACTGTTGAAAAACAGACGGAGCTGGACTTCTTTAGGATGGTCTGCGCCTATATCGCGAAATGGGCGCCCTATCAGTTTGTGGAACTGATTCGGGAGTACCTCAAGAACTCCAAGGCAAGCGAAGAAATTCGCATGAACGTCAGCAAGCTCTATTTCTAACGGTGAGGCCCAAATGACAGCTGGAGAACTTATCAAGGAACTGCAGAAGTTTCCGTCGGACTGGGTTGTTCTTTCACAGAATGGAAATGGCGATTATCGCCAGGTCGAAAAACTGGAAAAGGACGACAATTATGACGATCTGCTGATTGTCGCTGGCGGTCAGGAATAGTCGTTTATATCGGATAAATAATGTTTCTTGAAGTCAAGGCTTTTACCAGCTTTGGCTTTTTTTTATCTTGCGATTGAATCCAGATGGATGCTGACTAGGAATGAAATAACGAGTTGACGATGAACTTCAAAGATCTTGCTGCTACAGTTGAGCTGACAGAATACTGCATGACCCATGGCTATTCTATTGTGTGGTGTCGCTGGCTTGACAGCATTCTCTTTACCAGGGAATCCGATGAGGCGGAATTGACGCCTAAACCGCGCGTATCGGCATCCAAGATTTTCAAGGCTGTTGCGGAAGCTAGGTATGACGAAAGTCTTGATCCGCTGATGGACTATCTGGAACCAGTGAAGCATCCGTTGCAGGATTCTTTTATTTAAAGGTGAAACCTGATTTACAGAGGGATAAAATGCATCAACCATATACGTTTAAACTTGACCCAAACGTATGGAATAACGCTATTGCAGAAATAGAATTGGTTTTAATTGGAAAGCGTAAAAATAAAATTGCTATAGATTCGAATGTGATTGGAGTAAAGGGCGCAAAGCTCCCTCAAGATATCCCTGTTTTTCCAGGAATTTATGCGATTTGGTCGAATAACTCTCTAAAATATATTGGTGAAACCACAAATTTGAAAGGAAGATTGAAAGAACATTTTATCTCTACTTCGAGAGACTCTAAATTGAATGAAATAAAAAAGGAGGTTTTAAAAAATAGAAAGATGTATGTTTCGTTTGTCTGCGTTTCCCCTGCATCATTTAGGTTGGCAGTTGAAGATAGATTGATTGGAAAAGTAAAAGAAGATAAGCCTGCATCTTTACCATGGAATGATAAAAGTAAAAATGTTGCTGATTGTACTAATTGGCTGCTTGATACGCTTAAAGAAGCTGGTAATGGTGGGCTAAATAGTATCTATTTGATTAACAAGTATGTTCTTGAGTGTGATTTTTCTGTTAAAGTGAAAAAACTTTTAAAAAGATTGGTCAAAGAAAAAAAGATAGAATACACAAATGAACCTGGCTGTGAGGGCTATCGCTTGCTGAAGAGAAAAGTAAAAAAGAAAAAAAGAAGAATAATAACGAAAAAAAATTAAAGTTTTTCCAGCTTTCCGTTCTTGATGTAATAAACCTCTGCTCCGATGCTCTGCCATTTTTTTGCCACCTGTAAATGGGTGGCTTTACTTTTATCCATCAAGTCGTAGGGATAGGTAAGTGATTCCACGCAATCAATCGTGACGTCGCCATGGAACTGTAGTTCCAGGTAGCTTCGGATGTTGTTGTCGCGGAAATTCGCCATGTTGGAAGTGTCCGTTCCAAGTTTTGGCAATTTCCTTTCACTCATGTCGTCATAGGAAACAGCCTTGGGATCGGTGACGAGGCTGGGCTGGTAAGTTTCGCCGAGGCTGTCGCCAGCAGTCCAGGTGCAGACGACCTTATCCTTCTTGAAACGAACTGTGACATTTCCGTACTGCGTGGCCGGATTGTGGGACTTGAACTCGCGAAGTTTGTCGTGGTCCAACAGGTTTCCGTATTTTTCGTACTGGCCAATCTTGAGCTGATTTGCCCTGTCGGTGGAACCAAGGCCAAAAAGGTTATGGGCGGCGCCCAAACGCGCGTGAGACTGTTTGATTGAACCGTCTGCGTTTAGACTTGGACCACAATAACCGCCGGAGCTTCCTGTTTCGAAAGTGTTCTTGAAATGGCTAGTGAAAACCTTTTCGAGAATATCGTCGTCAATGTGCATTCCCAGGTCATGCTGCTGGAAAAGCATCTTCATGTTGGCTTCGATTTCCTTGGCGTACTTCTTCGTGTCCGAACCGTACTTTCTGGATTTTTCATACTTGGCGATGGCGTCGTCCAGATGCTCAAGGGTCTTGGGCAATTTTGAACCCATGGTGGCTTTGAGTTCTGGGAGAGTGACTGTTCCGAAGGGGATTCCACCAGCCGTTCCGCTTTTGATCTTCTTCAAGCGTTCGCGAAGTTCCTTGGCTTCGATTTCAGCCTTTCTTGTTTCGGCCTTTTTCAACAGCTGTTGAAGCTCCGTTCTTGCCGCGGCGTCACCCTTTGCAATCGCGGCGTCCATATCTTCCGCCAGCTTCTTGATGATCCCGGATTTCGGATGCTTGGCAAGAAAGTCCTTGATTTCGTCCACGCGTTGAATGTCGGATTCCCATAGGATTTTCTGTTCCACCTCGCGAAGCGCCTTCTTATAGGCGTCCTGCGCGACCTTCCAGCTGGAATACTTCTTATGGTCCTCCACCCACTTGATTTCAAATTCAAGGTCATGCTTTCGGCTGGAAAGGGAACGGGGCATCCCGTCGAGTTTCTTCTTGACGGAATCATTGACGAGAATGGCTGTGTCATAGTCGAAATCCCTGGCGACCTGGATCGGGTCCTCAAGGTAGGTACAGGCCTTGAGCTTCTTGAGGGATTCCTCCAGCTTGGCGCTCTGGGCTTCCATTTCGCTGTAGGCGCTTTTGCCACCCTTCTGCAGGGCTTTTTCCAGTTCGTCCTTACCGGACAATCCATGAAGCCCGTTTGCTTCCTGTAACAGCTTGTGCGCCTCTGTACGGATGGCTGTTCTGCGTTCCAGCTCCTTCCTGATGGCGTTTTCCTGTGAAATAGTCCTTTTTTCATGCCTTTTCTGGGCAATTTCGGCAATTCTGCGCCTGCGGAGTCTTTCTTCCCAGCGATTTTGGATATCCGCGATCTGCTGGGGTGTCCTTTGGTGGCGTTTTTCTGCCGCCTGGATGAGCCTTTGCCTGGATAACAGCGATTCCTGCTCCATTTTGAGCGCCTGCAGCTGTTTTTCCTGCTGGGCGATAGTCTGTTCCATCTTTTCCAGCTGGGCGCTCGTAGCCTCGTTTGCGCCCTGCTGCGGAGTCTCTGGCTGTTCCGCCTGTCTGACCTGGTATTTTCCGTCGATTTCCGGCTCCCAAGCGACCATGCTGCAACGGCATTGGAAGTCCTCTCCTGGGGTTCCATGGTACATTTCCGAGGTTCTTGGATGCTCCACAAGTCCTTCGGGAGTTTCCTCATAATAGACGTCCGGATTTTCGACGCTGCAGATCAAGCCGTTCATGAGGGCGTGGGAATCACGCTCGCGCCCGTCCAGCGTTGTCATCCACATATAGTAGCGGATGCCCAGCTTCTTGTAGGTGGAAAGGTTGGCTGCTGAATTGAGCTTTCCCATTTCCGTTCTGGCGATCAGCTCCGCGCGATGCTTTGTCTCCATCGGCAATTCCCTGCGAATTGCAGATTCAAGTTGCGATTTGCTCCAGCCCTTCATCCTCGCGTCGGTGGCGAGCCTGGATATCTTTGCCTTGGCGTCGGTTTCGGCACTTATGCAGAGCTGTTGGAAATTTGCCTTCCATGCGTCAAAGATGGACTTTTCCGCTTCCGGGGGGAAGTAGGGCTGGCCCACAAGCATTTTGGAATATTCGCTGAAATTCCAGCCCGTCTTTACTCCGACGGCATCGGCTAGGCTTGACACCTTCTTTACAAATTCCGGGGACAGTTCAGCTTTCGCTTTCGCAAGATCGTCAAGGTCGTCAACGAAGCCCATGAGGGCGAGCTGGATATTCTGTTCCAGCGCCCTTGCAAATTCCTCGCGGGTAGCCTTTTGAAGGTCCGCCTCGATGGCGCTGGGATAGAACTGGTGGGCGCTAAAGACGGGCCTGCGTCCACGCTTCTTCTGTCCGATGCGTTCCACGTTCCTTACGAAATTGAGAAAGCTGTTTGCCATTCTGCTAGTCCTCTACGGTTACTTCCCAGGAGTGACCGTTGTGAAAGACGCTCTCATGGATGCTGTCGGCGTCTATGGCTCCCATCTGGTAATAGATGTTGAGGGTTTCCGCCTGGAGCTTCTTTGCCTCCAGCTGTTCCTTTAGGCTCATGACAGAAACTGGTCCCCATTCGAACTCGCTACAGCTTGCGTTGCAGTTCCTGTGGGCAAGTTCGGAAATGAGCCTTGCTGACGGACGGTAGATATAGCGGGAACGCCAGCTTTCCACCAGTTCGCCATAGGCCTTTGTGTCGCCCTCGTTAGTCTGGGCGAGACCAGTGGCGCTCTGTCCGAAAAGGATGCTGACGGGGATTCTTGAATCCGCGCTGACCATGTTCATCGCCTTCTGCAGGACTTCGGGCAAACCTGTGAAGTTGTGGCTTAAAATCTCGAATTTGTCATTTGCGCCGCTGAAAACGCCCCGGAACGAACTCATGGATAGCTTGACGAGGCTTATAAGCTCCTGTGCGTCGCGGATGCCGCAGTCCGGCTTGGAGAGCATTTCGTTGAAGTTCTCCAGGCTGAAAAGCATGACGCCCGTTTCCGTCGCCATGTTGACGATGCTTGCCATGACGTTGGCGAGGTTCTTTAGGCTCTGTTCGCTGGCCTTCAAGGCGGGTGTTCCGAAGAACCGTTCTCGCAGGGAAACTCCACGAAGGACGTCCGGGGCCTTCTTGCCATAAATGACAGTGCATCTTTGGGGGTGGATTTCGCGCCTTTCACCGTCCAGAAGGGTGACTCGGAAAACTTTCGGGGAATCACCCTCGAAGTCGCTGGATTGAAGATCGACTGTCCCTGCGCTATAGACGCGGTACTGTCTCACCTTGGCGCTGGACGTTGGGGGTGCAGCCAGGGACTGCAAATCGTCATTCTCATATTCCGTGACGATGATTGCGCCTCCAGTCAAACGCTGATATTCGCCAGCGACCTGCAGGGCTTCGATGAGGCCAAGGGAGAAACATTCCTTGAGGACTGTTCCATCTTCGTCTCCGATGATGGAAATGTCATGCTTGAAGGCTGTTTCCGGAACACATTCCACGATTCGGGCTGCAATTCCGTCCTGCACCTTCATTTTCGCCAGTTCGTAGAGGTCGCTTCCTCCGTAGGGCTTTGCGAAGGTACTTTCTCCCTTATCCATCTGGGCGTGACCCATTCCTGTGACGAAATTGCCGTAGGCTCCGTCCTGAATCTTGCTTTTTTCCATGAGTTGATTTCCTTTTTAGATGAAGCTGACCATGCCGGAGCCTGTCCCGGTCGATAGGTAGTTGAGGGCTTGCGTGGTAGAGTCCACGCGGTCGTCATGCGGGGCTGTGGGGAAGGAGACCAGTTCCTCGACGTAGTCGCGAACCCAGGGGTGTTCCGCATCCTGTTTGGGGATGAAAACGTTCCCAGCCTCGAAAAGGGGGCTGACAGCGAAGGCTCGCGCCTCCTTTGACCCCTGCGGCGTATAGGGGACGATTCCGCTGATCTGGTTTTTCAATGCGCTTATGATTGCGGGGCCGTTGGCCTTGTCCTCTATGATTTTCTTCAATGCCTTGGGATGCTTGACTGTGATTCTTTGCAGGGCGCGGATGCTGGAGACGAAATCCATCTTCTCGCAGACGCAGTCGATGAGGTAGAAGCGGGAGCCGACCTTTCCCCAGACGGTTCCTGCTACATTGTCGCTTGAGGCGCTGTCCGTGAACGTGAAATCCCAGCTCTGGATAATCTTGTCGAATACCTTCGGCAGAATTTCGTATTCCTGCAGCCATTCGCGCTTGATGATGCTTCCGCCGACGGGTGCGGGGTGCTGCTGGTAAAGGGCGTTCCAGTCATAGCTTCCCACGTTCGCCTTGATCTTCTCAAGCATTTCGACCGGATATCTTTCCGGATGGAGGGCTTCTCCGATTCTACGATGAGGCTCGTCAATTTCCGCGATTGCGGGATAGTTTATTATGGTCCACTGGTCTCCATCGCCCCGCTTCATGGCGTTGAGCAGGCGTCCAGCCAAGTCGTCCTCATGCCATCTGGTAAGCGTCACAAGAACGCCACCGCCTGGGGAAAGGCGTGTGTAGGCCGTAGATGTGTACCAGTCCCAGACCCTGTCGCGGATTGTGATGCTGTTCGCTTCCTGTCTGTCCTTCAACGGGTCGTCAATGCCGAGAATGTCACAGCCCATGCCCGTGATGCCGCCACCGATACCAGTGCTTCGGAAACTTCCGATATGGTTCGGTATTTCCAGCAGGTTTGCGGAACGGGTGAACCTGCTTCCGCGCGGGGGGAGGGAAACGTTTGGGAAGATTCTATGGAACTCGCTTGAGTCCATGATCCTTTGGACGTCCTTATTGACTCGCTTTGAAAGGCTGTCGCTATAGCTGCAGGCGATGAAGGAAATGTTCGGATTTACGCCAAAGCACCAGGCTGGAAAGTGTTTGGAGACAAGCTGGCTCTTGCCATGTCGCGGAGGCATGGTTAGAATGAGTCGAGGACTCTTGCGTTCCATGACGTCCACGAAGAACCCCATGAGACGGGCGCAGATTTCCCTATGTACCCAGCCGATGCTGTACGTCGGCATGGTCGCTTTCACGAAGGCGAGAAGATTGCTCCTTGCAAGTCTTTCAATCTGTGGAGTCGTTTTCGTAGATGCCCAGTTCCCTGGCCTGCCTTCTGATTTCTCCCAGTTCCTCCGGCGTGGGGATTTCCCCGTTGGAGTCAATCGTTATTGCGTCGGGACAGTCAACCATCCTGTCGAGCATTTTTCGCTTTGCGCGGGTGAGCTTGGTTTCCTCCGTCTCCTCGGCTATGTCAAAGACAAAACGAGCCGCCTTGATGTTTCCGGAAAGGGCCATGCCGCTCATGACGGAAAGAATAGCGGCGCGTATCTGGATTGGCTTGTCAACCTGGATTCCGATGTTCCGCAGCGATTCCTTGAGCTTCCCTTCACCCAGCGTAAACTTTGTGCCAAGGACATTCCTCGCGACGTCGCGAGCCTCCTTGGCCTTCTGCTTGCTCCTGGACGCGGCAAGGCCTCCCAGCTTGCCGAGCTGTCTCATATCTACTGGCTCGTTCATACATTAGTCGTTCCTCAAGTCCTTCCACCAGCGCAGAAAATCGGGCCAGTAGATTGTAATGCGTCCACGCTTGCAGCTGCGGCGTACGGGCATCCCGCGCGTCTTTATCCAGTCATAGACGGTGAAAGGGTTGAAGCCGATCTTCTTTGCGACCTCCTTGACTGTGAGGTAGTCGTTTTTTTGTTTTGTTTGGTCTATGTTAGCCATCGGCTCCCCGGAAGAAAAGATTTTTTATATACGGTTTCCATGGCTATTACCACATTTGAAGATTTGAAGAAAAGGTTCGACACTCTCAAGGCGCTGAACGAGAGGAAGGTTGTTGCCGGATGGCTGGATTCCAATGGAACGGCAAGAAAGGCGAAGCAGAACCTGGACTACCGCAAGAAAACGGGCAAGAGGACTGCTGCACTTCGCGAGCCACCCTCCAATGCGCTTATCGCAAGAACGCTCAACTACGGAAGAAAGGCCGGGACGACCCTTGAGGGCGTCCATTACAGCGCCATTCCCGCGCGTCCGTTCCTGCGCTTCGCCATGGAGAGGTACAGGGCCTTGATGCCAAAGATCGAACAGAAGTATATCCCCCTTGTGATTGCTGGAAAGTTCGATGTTGATGCCCTATGCCTTGAGCTGGGCGTAAGATTGAAGGACTGCATCACGCTCGCCATGCGCGACAGCGCAAGATACGAGGCGCTGCATGAAGCTACGCTTATCGCGCGACGCAGGGAGAAGAACGACAGTCCGACGCCCCTCATCGACACTCATCAGCTGATTGACTCGGTGACGTTCGAGGTCAAGTGATTGCGGAACGCTCCGCTGGAATGAACAGTCCGAGTCACCATGGAGACGTTCTTTGCGCCTCTTGCTGTGACACAGGCGTGCTTTCCTTCGATGCTCACTTCGACGTCCTCTGAACCAGTCGCGAGGTGAATGACCTCGGCAATGTCGCTTCCTATCTTTTCCTGGAGCTGGAGACGCTTTCCCACCATTTCCGCGATACGGGCGAACTTGGAAAGTCCGAGAACCTTGCCATGGGGAATGTAGCGGATGGAAACCTTCATGTCGTACATGAGCGCCAGATGATGCTCACAGTGGCTGAAAATCGTTATGTCGTCAACCTTGACAATCTGCCCATCCGTCTTTTGCTTGAAGCACTTGCCGAACTTCCTTGCAATCTGTTCGTTGGTGTAGTTCTGGCCTTCGAACATTTCCGCATAATAGTCCGCAACGCGGCGGGGCGTCTCCCGAAGCCCCTCGCGATTCGGATTGTCATTGAGCGCCTGGAGAAGCTGTCTTACCAGGCTCTCAATTTTCTTCTTCTCGATCATATTCCGCGATGTTTCCTTCGCTTTCCTGTACGACGACGCGATAGCAGAACGGCACCTGTTCGCAAATCCACCTTGCGATGTTTTCCGCAGTCGGATTGAACGGGACTACGTCATTGATGTAGGCGTGGTCCAGCTTCTCGGAAATGCTCTGCTTGATCTGCTTGAAATCCACGACCATTCCCTGGGCGTTCAGGGTCTTGCTCTTGCAGCAGACCGTAATAATCCAGTTGTGTCCGTGGAGGCCGTTGCACTTGCTTTCGTAGGGTAATTCCAGACGGTGCGCGCCTGCGATTTCAAAACGCTTGCTTACCTTGAACATTATTCGATTCCTATGAACTTGTGCCATTGAAGTGAAAGAATCCAGCCCGGATTCTGCTTGACCAGCTCAATACAGTGGTCAAGATTCTCGCGAACAAGATTGTCTCCATCAAAACAGGGGGAAAGGCACATTCTTCTCGCTGTCTTGCATGGGGTAGGTAACGGTTCGCCAGCCTTTATGACGAAACGAAGCTCGTCGATATTGTCCGGCTCGATCCTGCTTGTCTTGGGGCTGCAAACGATGTAGTCAATCCCTGCGGGAACTGGCTTTGTGCCGTTCGTCTCGATGGACTTGTACCAGCCTTTGAAGGCCTTGATAAGTTCCGCGTCAAGCTGGAGCGTCGGCTCGCCACCGCAGAAGGAGACGCTACGGCAATTTCCGCCAACTTCCTTCGCCTTTGCGATAATCTGTTCCGCGGTCATTTCCGTGAACGGTTCATGATCCGTATCGCAGAAGGGACATTTCATGTTGCATCCGCTGAAACGCACAAAGACCTGTGGCGTTCCTACGCGCTTGCCTTCGCCCTGGATGCTGAAAAAGATTGTGTTTATCCTGTAGGTCCTAGCCATTTTCACAGCCTCCCAGTTTCAAGGCGCGTTCGCGCTGTTTGCAGCTGTCGCACTTTCCACAATGGCGGTCTCCATTGTTGTAACAGCTCCAGGTGTTCTTTTCATAGTCGATTCCGATCTTGCGCCCGGCCTTGACGATTTCAGCCTTTTCCATCATGGAGAAGGGGGCGCGGATTCGGACGTTGAAGGCTGGGCTTGTGCCAAGGTTTGCTGCCTTCTCGAAAGCCTTGATGAAGGGAAGGGTGTCGTCATAGTATTGACCGCTTGCAAGCCCGTTGAAGCCTCCGTAGATTTCGCCTATGCCGTTCACTTCCGCGAACATGACCGCGTAAGAGAGCAGGATTCCGTTCCTGAACTCCACATAGCTTGTGGGTATGGAGGAATCTATCTGCTTGAAGTCCCTGTTTACGCTGATCTTCGTCTTGGAAATCAGAGAACACTTGCTTCCGGCAAACCCCAGGTCGATGGAGATAATCTTGTAGGGCTGTTTCAGTCGCTTCGCGTTCTGCGCGGCATAGGCGATTTCCTTGGATAATGTCTGCTTGTAGTCGAAAATGAGGCAGAAAACCTTCTTGCCCTGTTTCGTAAGCTGTTCCAGAACAGTCGTGCTGTCAATCCCGCCGGATAGCAGCAACACCGCATCACATTTTGATTTTTGCATATTGCATTGCCTTGAACCATTGTTGTTTGTTGTGGAATCCAAGAGTTTTCTTGTCCTTCTTGAATTTCTTTGGCAGATGGATGTTCTTCATGACTCCATCCTGAAAGAGGAAGCAGTTTCCGTACCTTTCGCCGAGGCTCCAGGTGCTTGAATCGCTGCTGAAAAAGTGGAACTTGCGCAAAAGGGGCCAGTTCGTACAGCCCAGCGCGTGAACCTTCGTGTTGTACTTCGCAGCCGTTTCCAGGAAGAAGTAGAGTGGCTTCCAGTCATTGGCCTTTAGCCATTTGCTAGAATCCGTGAATCCGGAGAGCGAGAGCGCGACGTAGGAAAAGTTCTGGACCATATCAAGCCAGCCTTCCTTCTTGCGTCCAAGATGCCAGACGGGGATGCTCTGCTTGCCTGTGGCCCGTTCTATGCGGTTGCGGATTTCCTTGACCTTCTCGTAGCCCACAATCTCGTCAATATCCATTTCGATATAGTTGTCGATATGCTCGCACTTGATCCAGTCGATATAGGCGTCGATGTACTTGTCGTCAATCTTCTTTCCGCTCGCCATGGCTGTGAAGGCGCCACTATCCGCGATGAAGTGGTTAAATTCACGAACGTCGTTGCCCATGAGCGACGACTTGTATTCAAAGGACGTAAGGATATTGAGTTCCTTCTTTGGGAACTTTGTGTAGAAATCGCCTACGAGTCCATCTGTTGCCATGTGGAGAAGCATTATTTCTCGAAACTCTTTCCACAGTGGGGGCAGGTGATAGTCTTGGGTTTCTTTTCCGGGTTTTCCTCGTTGGTGAGGAAACTGTCGAAGTCCACGTCCTCGCTGGGGTTGAAGCCGAACTGTTCGACGTCAAAGGCGATTTCATTGAGGAAGGACAGTTCCTCGTTGAGCTTCGTAAAATCCCAGCCACTAGCTTCCGCCACCTTATTGTCGGCAAGTCGGAAGGCCTTGACCTGGTTTGGGGTGAGATCGTCCGCCATGATGCAGGGGATTTTCTCCATTTCCAGCTGCTGGGCCGCGAGGTAGCGGGTATGACCGCAGACGATTACATTTTCGCGGTCGATGATGATGGGAACCTTGAAACCGAAATTCTTGATGCTGGCGACAACCTTGTCAATCGCCATCTCATTGTTGCGGGGGTTATTCTCGTATGGCTTTATGTCCGAAATTGGAACTTCTTTTATATCCATAAAAATTGAATCCTATGCAATTTGAATTAAATATAATGCAATAATAATTGTTTGTAAATGAAATTATTTGCATAGAAGTCAAATTTTTGTGGGTTTACACTCAAAAAAAGAAAACCTAACTTTAGTTAGGTTTTTGAATGGGGCAGAACTCATTTATAAATCAAATGACTATTGACTATCCTTTGACTATCGAAAAATATCGGAGAAACAGATGCCTGCTAAATGTCCCTGCTGTGGAGCGATCTTGACGGATGCCCAGGTGCGATCCATTCATTCACAGATGATCGGAAGCCGACCCAAGCCCACCTCCGCTGAAAACGGAAAGAAGGGAGGCAGGCCGAAAGGGTCAAAGAACAAGCCCAAGGAAAATGCATAAAAAATCCTCGTTCCAAGTGGAGCGAGGATTTTTTTGTCAATTTTTAGTTTTTCCTTAAAAAATTCAAAAAAAACTTGACTTTGTTTTTTTTGTTTATATTACTCCTAGTTAGATATAGTTATCTTCAATGCAAGAGGAGTAAATATGAGTTTTATTTGTAAGAAATGTGGACAGGGCGGATATCCCACTCTTAGAAGCCTGCTGGATACTCCCTGCGCCAGGGGTGATTATCACGAGCCTGTTTAGTTTGAGTTTTTTATGACAAATTACTATGGATATAGAATCAATACTTCAAGACGTGACTTTTTTAAGAAAGAGTTAATTGAGCATAAACGCCTTCGTCAAGGTTGGGGTTATGATCCTGGCCAAGATTTAAGAAGTATGACTGTAAACGAGGGGGCAGCTCGTAATAAAAGCATGTTTAAGGTTAAACAAGGCGATGTTCTGTTGGTTCCAGGCCTTTGCTCTCCAGATACTGTGGCGATTGTTCGGGCGACTGAGGATTTTGCTAAGGGATATCGTTTTGAAATTGACCCTAAAGAGGGGGACTATGGTCATATTTTTCCTGCGGAGTTTGTCACAGAATTTCGACGTCATAATCCTCTTGTAGGTTCACTCAAGGCTTCTTTACGAACTCCCATGCGTTTTTGGGGACTCAATGATTTTGCGGACGTCATAGAAAGAATGATCGAAGCGCCCAAAGAATCTTTATTGAGCGTAAAAGATTATTACGACCGTTATGATGATGTTGAAGAATCTGTTTTTGACGCTTTTTCTGAAGAAATAAAGGATAAACTGTATGTTAATATGAACTCCCAGTTTTCTGAATCAGAATGGGAATTTGCATTGGTTCGTGGATTGCAGAAGTTATACCCTCATTACAAGGTACTTCGTGTTGGTGGTAAGGCGGAAAAAGAGCATGGCGCTGACATAATTATTAAAATTCCATCACCACTCACTTATGATGAATCTTATTATATCATAGCAATTCAAGTCAAGGATTACAGCAATTCTGTAGGTTTCGGTCCTATTGATCAAGTTTTAAAAGCAGATAACTATCAAGAATGGCATAACGAGCAAAACAAATTGTTGGAGAAGTGGGTAATCCTTACCAAATGTCAGAAAAATCTGAACCTAGAATTTGTGCAGTATGCAGCGTCTAAAAATGTAAAAGTCATATGGGGTGAAGACTTAAAAGAGTTGCTTTATATAATTGCAATGAAGGGTAGTTTATAGTTTTTTGAAAAAAATGAAAAATCCGCCATTTCTGGTGGATTTTCTATATCACTTAAACAGTTTCTGTCCCCTGGGCGTCCCATCCGTCCAGCCGACATGAATGAACCTAATGGTCGAGGATTTGTCCCCGGCCTTTTTGTTATACATAATCAACTGGTCAATCTGCATTTCCTTCATCTTGCCTTCCAGAAGTGAATAAAGATTGCGATTGTCGCCCTCGTTTCCGGAATAGGCGCTAATATCCGCTGCAAGCGCCTGCAAGTGCATCGAAGTCTTTGATCCGTCCACAGCTTCATTTACCAGCCTGGAACGGTACACGCTGTTTACGCGGATAGCACGCCCAAACAGGTTTCTTACAGTTTGAAGTCTCTTGGCTGTTTCCAGAACATTTTCCAGCTGCTCAAGGGTTGAGGGAAAGTTTGGGAGACCTGTGTTCGTCACCAGCATTTCAGCCAGCGTGAAGTTCTTTATTTCCTTGGCGATCATACTTTCTCCATCGTGACAAGTTTTGAACATTTGAGGTTATCGTCACCCCAATGCAGACAGGCGAACCATTCCAGCGCCTTATCGGCACAGCCAGCCTTGAAACGGCTTATTCCGGAAATACGGAGGATGCCTCGGAAGATGCTGTCGCATTGCTCCCGCGTGAAAACGCCAAAGCCTTTGTTTCCGTAAAGTGCATCGTGAATGATGCCTGCCCAGTTGTAGATTCTGTTGTTATCGTCCCAGCTAGGCAAGAACCATTGGAAAATCTTGGGAACACTTAAACCGTCGCATTTATAGTCTGGCTTGAACTTGAATATGACCTTGTATTCCTTTCCGTCCAGCGTGTACGAAACGCAGACTTTCGTTGCGATTTGCAGCAAATAGCAATCACGTTTCTTTAGCCAGCAGGTCGGAGGGGCCTCGATTGCCGTTACATGGAGTTCCTGTTTCACTTGTGACCCGCCCTTATTTCTCCGATAAGCTGGTTCAATGATTCGTTCATCCTGTCAATCTTGCTGTCGAGACTCTTGAAATTGGAATCCCCATCATCAAGACGTTTGTCATTATGCTTCATGCGTTCCTCAAGAACTGCAAATCTTTCGTCGATGCTTTTCTTTGCCGAGGCAACTTTGCTGTCGGAGTGAAGTGCTTTCACGACAGCGCCTATGGCGGTGGCTACCGCGCCTACGTCAAGTCCTGTAATTTCCATGGTTGCTCCTTACGGAATGACATATCCCCGCCAGCTTACCTGGGGACTTCTGGAACCGCTGAAATTGGTGTCGCCTTCCAGCTTGAGATAGAGATTTGAATGGTCCTCGCTACCTCCGAAAGCGTATCTTCCGACGATTCGTCCGTAGTGCCATTCCTGATCCGTGTAGCCGGAAAAGTCGAAGGAGTCCACAAGATTATTGTTCCTGTCGAACAGCTTCACGACTGCATGGGAAAGCGGATAGGTAGTGATGTTCTTGAATCCAATGGTAAAGTCATAGAAGCCTCTGTAATACACTGGATTGAACAAGGTAACGTCCGCCAGAACGGTACTTGCGGAACCGCCGCCTGTGATGGTGACGCCCTTGCTTCCCTTGCTTACGGAAAAGTCGATGTTGTCTCCGCTGACGTTCCAAATCTTGTCAGAAGTGATTGCGCTATTTGCAATCTTGTCTCCCGTGACAGCGTTGTCCTTTAGCATTGCCGTGGTGATTCGATTGTCGCGAATTGTTGTGGAAAGCTGTTTGCCTCCTCGCGTATCAATGACAGAAAACCAGATATCGCCATGACGATGCTCCGGGCTGTCCGACAGGGAAAATTTCTGTTCAAGGGGGGCTGGGTATTCATCCTCGGAATTGACGATTACCTTGGCACAATGCAGCTGCAGTCTGGAAAGTTTCAGCTTGCGGTCGCGATCGCTTCCGCTTCCATGGACGATGTAGATGAGGTCGTTTTCGGAAAGCTCGCCAGCGTCCAACAGTTCCAAAAGGGTTGTAATATTTTCTGCCATTATGAAGTCTCCTTGCTACACGTCGGAAGCGCCGAAGGAAATGAATGGAATCTTTGCGGCTGTGTTGAAAGAACCGTTGATGGGGTCCATGAAGTCAACGCTGTTGCCGAGGGTTGATTCCAGGTTCTGACGGAGGTCAAAATCGTAGAGGTAGTTCGCGTTCTCGCGATCCTTTGCCGCGAGCTGTACGCCGACAGACCAGACTTGGACTATGTAGCGGGTGTTTCGCTTGATCTTGAGCGTTCCCTGCGATGTTTCTTTCATGTCAAAAGAACAGAGCTGCGTCCCGCTGGTAAAATCCTTGCCGACGTGGCGCAGACCTGTATGGCCCAGCAGATTACCCCTTGTGTCAAAGACCCCGATGCAGAGGCAGGCCCAGTCAAGGACGCTTCCAGCAAGAGCGATGGTGCATTTGGTGATGGAACCCTGGGCGTCCGAAATTCTCATACATTGGTAAATCTTCGCGTTGCAATAGCTGTAGGAACGGAACTCGTTATCGCCCCATTCCAGTTCCTCGAAGCCATCTTGAAGCCCGTAGGCGCCATAGTTGTTTGTGTTGCTGTCAATCTCGCTTTCCGGCATTGTGGTGAGCTTCGGGTCACTTTCTCCCGTCAAGTTCAGCCCGATGCGTAAAGTGCCGTTCATGGGCGTAAGCGTGATTTCGTCCGCGTCAGAAACGAGAATGTCTTTCAGGAAGCCAGCGGCAGAATCTTCGTCGATGGAAACCTTATGGTCGCCGGAAGTAGAAACATCATCTTCCCAATGGATGCCGTTTGGTCCGCCAATCTTGAGAACCTTCATGTCCTGGATTCCGGGAACGTCAATTTTGGGTACTAGGTAGCCAGCGACAACTCCGCCGACATTCAGCTGGATAACGGTAGGTGTTCGGACAGTATTCACGCTTACGTCCCCATGGACGGTGGGGGCGTAGGTGCTGGAGGAATAAGTCGCCAGCGAGGCGAACTGTGCGACCGGAACCTTGAAAGTCTTTCCGTCAATGCTTACGGGAACGTAGCCCTGCGCCTTGATCTCCGCGAGGGTGCTTTCTTCCAGCTCTAAAATCTTGACATTTTCTTCCGTCATTTTCTGTTCCTATAGGATGATGTGCCTGCCGTCTTCCGTTAGCAGGGGCAATCCCTGTTCGCTTGAGAGGTATCCGTTGTCGATGATGTTCTTGTCCTGTGCGACAGCGAGAATGAGCTTGTGTGGCTGTTCCACCGTTGCGAGCGCCTTTCCGGAAGTCAGTTTGAATGAAGCTCCGGGTAAGCCAAGGACGCCTGCAGGCGCCAACGAGGCGACAGTCTTGCGACTTAACTGTTTTCCCTTGGGTGTATAGACGAAAAAGACGCCATCAACCTCGTCAAGGTATTGCGGGTTTCTGTCCTTTGATAGGTCTGCCGCATTCTGGATGATGTTCTGGGGTGTTCCCGCGGTACTCTGCTTGAAAAGAATTTTCAGCCTGTCGCGGTAGCTTTTGTCACTTTCGCCATCATCGCGCGGCAGGTTTCGCAGTTTTCCGATAATATCAAGCCAGTTCCCGTCCGCTTCTTCGATATTCGCGAAGTTCGCAAGTCTGTAGGAACTGTCCTCAATGTCCTGAAAACAGCCTGTCACCTTCTCAATCAAGGCGAGAAGGTTGGTGGATTCCTTGTACTGGGTGATTACAAGGCTTTGCAGCTTTTTCCAGAGATTGTCTATATGTTGGAGAGCCATTATCCCTCCAGCGTTACGGAAACGTCCTCTGCAGCGATTGTAACCGTCGTGTCGTCGCTGACGGGGATTCTGCTGCTGGACCAGTTCTCGGAATAGACTTGTGCGACCTGGACCGTGATTGCATCCACGCCTGTGATTCCGCTGTAGATCGGAACGCACATTCTCTGCGGGATGATATCCTTTCCGCTGGTAAATTCACTTGAAGCCCAGTCTGAAATGAGCTGCTGGATTTTTTCAGCATAGTCTGTAGGTAGGGCTTCCTCATCATATTGCGTGATGGAGACCTTGACTTTGTAGGCGATGCCCTTGATGAACTGGAAACAGACCTTGTGAAGGAAACCTGCCGCATCCTTGGCAATGCCGAGGCTGTCTCCTGTTCCCTTGATTCCCGCAGGCTTGCAGTTCCAAATCTTCTGGGCTATATAGCTTTCAACGGTGTTTTCGCGCGTGGCATCCTCAAGAATGGAAATCCAGTCCTTATCGGTCTGGTCAATCATGTCGGTGGAGAAGCTGGAAGGGACATAGATGGCGAAATGGTGGGGAGGAATACCTTCGGTTTCCACGTCCTCGCAGTTTTCCTTGAGGGAGACGCTGGCTGTGATGTTTTCGCGAAGGTAGGTCAGCATCCCGTTTGGAGTAGCCAAGCCCTCAAAGGTTGCCTGTTCAATTCTTTCACGCAGCGATTCGTCGCTTTCGCCCTCGTTTCGCGTAAGTCCTGCAATGGAGGCGAGCATATCCAGGAACGCGCCTGTTGCTGTGGAAACGTCGATGTTTGCGCCTACAGTCTGGATCGCCTGGGCAAGTTCCGTGTACATATAGGCGAGAAGGTCCACCAGCATCCCATCGGGTGCGCTGGGGTCAAGGTTAATGCCTGTGCCAAAGACTTCCATGAACGCCTTGGCTATGGCCTGGCGGATTTCACGAAAGCTCTTGATGGAAATTCCGGAATTGCTGTCGATTGCGACTGCGCCTATTGCCATATCTAAAACGCTCCGATGATATTTTCATCGTCCTTGCTTCGGACGCTGAACTTTCCGGAAATGTTTCTTCCGTCTGCCTTGATTTCTATGGAGACCACCTCCTTGACGCCATCGACTTTTTCGATCTTCTCGCGGAGTATTTTCTGGGCGACGTCAAGATGGTTCATGGGAAGCCCCGCGACCTTTTCAAGCCAGGGGACGCCATGCTCTCGGTTCGTGAATGCTTCGCCTTCTTCTGTCCTTAAAAGACAGTGAACCGCCTGCTGGACGCGCTTCTGCATACGCGAAATGCGGCAGATATGGTCTCCTTGCAGGAAAATGTCGTGGGAACTGTTGAGGGCCAATTCATTCATGGTCCTTAAATTAGGTCAAAGGGATTTAATAGCGAGAATCACGCCAAATTAAGGCAAAAGAGACCAAAAAAACGATTATATTTTTTTTTTGTGTTAAACTTTTTTAGGGTAAAAGAAAATGAAGAATAATGACACAAATAATTCCCTACAAATCCTTGAAGACTTTAATAAAACTTATTTTGATAGAAAAACAACAAATAGTTCGGAAACTCAAATAGCTCAGTTGTTTGAAAATAATTGTTCAAATTGGGAAAAAAATATACACCTTCTTTACCATGGTAATTCTGTTGATGGAATGTATGGTTCCGCGCTACTTACATATTCTGCTATTATTGATCATATTGAAGTGTTTAGTCTCGATCGTTTAGAAAAATTACGAAAAAGGATTGACAATTACGAAAAAAAAGTAAAATTCCATTTAAAACGAAAAGCAGAATTGTATAGCAATCTTGCAAATGTGTACGCGAAAAAGAATCTTGATAATGATTCTGTAGAATGTTTCAAAAAATATTTTTTCTATTTATTTAGTGAAGCGAATAAAGAAATTCATGAAGAAATAATTTGTTTTGCATTTCATAGTCTTTCAAAACACATGTTTTACAATTTAAGTGAAGAAACGTTGAATGTTTCATCTCCATTAATGTTTAATGATGTTTTTGATTGTCCTTTAATTAAGTTGCTTGACAATGATGATGGCCCTTCAAAGTTAAAAAAGAGAGCCTTGTGTGACTGTGTAAAAATAGCATGTTTTGATAAGAACGAATTCTTGCCAACAGTTGAAGATTTGCTCTTGCAAAAGAGACGTAAAAAAAATGAAGAAAATAATGAAGATGAATATTGCAATGAACTTTTATGGAGTCATTATGCAGATTATCACAAAGGCATTTGCATTGAATATGTTTTTAATTCTTCTTTATTTAATTCCGCACAAACCGATTCCACGATAGTGTCTTTCTTTAAAGATGTTAACTATCTTGATAATATTGATTCAATAAAGAATGGGACATACATAAATTTACTTGATGGATTTTTTGTAAAATCAAGAGCTTGGCGGTATGAAAATGAACTAAGATTCTTCCATTTTGATTTGAACGGTTCTGGTGATTATAGTTCCGTAAAAATTCCAAATTGTGTGAAGTCTATAACATTTGGTGCTCAATGCCCTGAAAAGGATAAGATTCTCGTCATGAAACTCATGCATAATAGGAATTATTCCTTTAATGGTCGAAGTGATAATAAAATCGAATTTTATCAAATGAAACCTGACGATAAGATTTTTGGAAAAGTAAAAAGAGAATTGATTACGCTTAAAAAAGATAAAGTACATGTAAAAGGATTAATTTAGTGGAGGGTAAATCAGTTTTTGGGAGGTAAATAAACGCATGGTGAACCTTTTTCGCTATGCGATGAACGCGAGCGATGCTGTCTCTTTGCAGGAAAATGTCGTGGGAACTGTTGAGGGCCAATTCATTCATGAACATTAAATTAGGTCAAAGGGATTTAATAGCGAGAATTACGCCAAATAAAAGCAAAAGAGACCAAAAAAACATTTGAAAAATATAAATTGTCGTTTTGATTTTGGAGATTACGATTGTGAGAAAATTTAGTGAATTAGAAAAAAAATAATAAAGTCTTTAGTAGAGGGGGCAAATGATGTGAAAAGCAATTTCCCCATCAATATTCTTGATAAATGGTTCTGCACTTATAAATTTGATTTTTATGGAAACAATCCTGAAAAGCCGATCCTGATTTTTAGAGTTCCCAAGGGAAGTGTCGTAAAAGTGGATGATGTTATTTCAATAAGCATGAAGCTGTTTGAAATATCAATGCTTCTGAATTTTTTGGAGGAAAATGGTTTAATTCAACTAATAAATTATAATGGTATTGTTCTTCGTGAATGGACGCCTAATGGGAACATTACAAATTATGACGATCTAACTTATGTTATTGATAAAAAAGTTGCAGATGCTCTGGTAAAATGCATCAACAATTCAGTATTTGTTGGTCAGACTTTAAAGGACATGGTTGATAATGATTTTAAATCCATTGAAGAACAGGCATTAGACGAAGCAAAGAAACAGACTGCAAACTCACTGACCCAGCTAAAAGAGGCTCAGGCGCAAACTAAATTGAGTCTGTTTGCTGTAGTTGTAGCTCTTATTGGTGTTGTTGTTGCTGTTCTTTTAAGCCGTTGTTCTGTAACATTGGATGAAAAACAGGAACTTTTTAAACATCCAATAAAGGTTACCGATTCTACTTTGCAAAAAACTGTTGAAATTTCTTATGATAGTACTGTCAAATTATTTGATTCTATATTTGTTATCAAATCTATGGATTCTACGTTATTCCAACTAGAATCTATTAAAAGTATTGCCAAAGATATTCAGAATCATCAAGCTGACACGTTGGTGGTAAAAAAAATTATAAATATACCCCCAAAAAATCGTAAAGATTCATCAAAAAAATAATTTAGTTTGGCTGAGGCGGCGAATAAACCATAGGAGGCGCAGGTGCGCCAGTCGCAGCTGTTGCATGAGTATGACCCAGGAATGACAGCGTAGGCGTGGAGAAATCCGCGCCTTTTACGTTTCCAGACGCTTCCACATCGCCCTTGCTGGCGATGTTTCCATCAACGTCCAGCTTGCCTGTGCCCGAAATGTTGCCATCTACGCTCAAAGCGCCTGTGATTTCCACGTTTTCCGCAGAAAGTTCAACTTTTTTTGCATTTATTTTGACATTTCCCTCACGATCCACCGATATAATGGTTGCAGCTTCCTCATTGATGCGCCTCATGGGAATCGCTAGAAGGTTCAGCAGATCATTTCCGGAAAAGCTCATTGGAAGTGAGGCTTCTTCACCCCAGGTTTCCTTCTTCCAGTTTCGAATATCGCGGCTGCTGCTTATGCAAAGAACGGTGTCGCCAGCGTCCAGCTCATATTCCACATGAACGGTCTTTGTGCCGATCCATAGGACAGGCACATTCCGGATAGCCATCAGCTTTCCGTCCTTTAGAGGCTCCATCTGCATATTGCGCAGACAGTTTCGAACACTTGGACGTACATTGACGGAGCCATCATCGTTCACGCTGACAATGACCGCGGGGAAGGCTGTCTCAAAATCCTCCATCTTGTTATCGAAGAAGCGATCCAGAAGTTTTGCGATGCTGTTTGCCATTTACCAGTTTGCCTCGTTGGCTTCGCATTCAATCGTGAAATCCGAGCCATAGTTGGAACCGCGGAAATTGCATTCCGTGATGATGAAGTTTCCCTTGATTGTCATGGATTTTACGCTGTCATACTCGTCGCCGCAGCTTGAGTCTATGTTCACAAAGATGTTTGGCGCAAATTTTGGTGAAATAAGCGCAGTAAAGCGTACTTTCCTTGTTCGGTCGATTTCTTTGCTGGGCTTATTTTCAGCCGACTGTTCGTCGCTTTCATTCTGTGAGAAAAGGAAGAAGGTGGGGTCATCGCCAAAGTTTACCTTGTTGATGCTTTCGTCTCTGATTTCTTCTGCATGGAGTAAACCGCTTTGAAAATCCAGCCTGATTTGTTCCGTTTCCATTGTCTTTTCATCTTCACTAATGACAATCATTTCGTTATTGTCGAAATATAGGTGCATTCTGAACTTTGGAATAAGGATATTGTCGCGGAAACTTATGACAGCCTGACGAAATGTTGCCGAAACGCCATATTCTATGCCGATGGGTTCTGACAGCTTTGTCTGGCTTCCTGCTCGGAGAGCGATTCCGGCATAATCGCAAAGTTCCTGTAGACATTTTTTTACCGTCATATCCTCCTTAAAGAGGAACGCACAATTCAGACGTGCAAGCTGGTAGAACGTTCCACGCGCAGAAACGCAGGTGAGGATAAGCTCAACGTCCTTTCCGACGCGCCTGGGGACAGCCATTCCGATTTGGCCTACAAATATGTTTCCTACAGTCTCGTCTTGATGCCCTGCCTGCAACAGGACGCTGTTTCCTTCACTCATGACGAAGTTTATTGTGTCCGGGCTCGGATTATAAACAGTGATGGTAGCCTCGTTATCGTACCATTCGATGGAACGGATAACTTCAAAGTCAATATCGAACTGGGAAAGGTCCTTGCAGTCCTCGCTGGTGATGTTGCCAACAGCGAACTTTCCTATGAATAGTCGAACGATTCTGCCGAAGGCCATTAGAGCATACCCGCCTTTTCGAAGACGGCAACATCAGCCTTTGTTAGATAATGGAGAACGTAGGCTTTTCCTAGATTGTCGTGATTTAATTGTTCCTTGCAAGTCTTTTCTCGCTTAAATATGGCAAGATCGCCATTGTCAAGCACCTCATTTCTACTTTTTAACAGGCGAGAATTTGGGACAAGTCTGATTCCGCAACGTTTTCCGTTGACCGTTTCAAAGTCTGCAAACCAGTTTCCATCCCTCCAGTTCCAAAGAAGCCGGATTGAGAGCATGACGCCCTCGATATTGACTCGCTCCACCATGTAGGAGCCCCCGCTAGTCTCTATGGGTATCTTTATCATGCGTATTCCCTTCCTATGGATTCGTTCATCTTGTTTACGGCCTCGTCTGCGCTTTCGCTTGCGTCACCGCTGACGTTTCCTGCGTTGGCCTTCTTGCTCATTGCCTGCTGTTCCGCGTTGTTCTGGGAGGCTGGTTCTGCTGGGTTCCATTCTCCGCTGAGGTTTTCGCTGGAGAAGTTTGCTGTCCTGATCTCACGCAGGGTCAATTCGAACTTGACGCTTTCACCGTCCTCGGCTCCACGCGTCGCGTGTAGGCTTTGGATCGCCATTTCCTCATAGACTTCAAGGCAAGTGATGATACGGACTTTCTGACGCGCCTTGGCGATGGCACAGAGCTGTTCCCAGCGCTTGAGCGCGGTATTGGTGACAGCTTCCGCCTCCTGGATTTCAACCTTGTCCTTCCAGGTTCTGCTATTTCGTGTGCCATCCTCATTGACAAAGCCACCCTCACCGTTGATTGTGTGGTTTGTGAACATTCCCGTGACCTTGACGCTTCGCAGCTTCTGCTGGACGTGATCGCTGATTGTGGCACCGTTTTCAACGGCATGGTCGGTAATGTCAAATTCCAGCTCATGGCTTTCGTCCACAAGCAGGTCGAAGGGAAGGTTCTCAAGTCCGAAGTTCTCGTTTCGCGTGAACAGGGAGGCCGCTATGACGTGGGGCGGGTTCTTATATCTGGAATAGATATTGAGGGCTGTGCTGACAAAGCCAATCATAGTGCAAGCGCCTTGACCGCCTCGGAACGGTTCACGAAGGTGAGCTGGGACTGGAGAAGCGTCCTGAGGTTATCCTTGATGAGTCTTGCCATCATGTCGCTGTCCGTCTTGATGTTGTTCGTGTAGTCGATATTGGTGATGTTGGTGCTGCCCTTGGCTGTCTTTGCGACAGACTGCATGGCCTTCTGCATTTCCGCATCCAGATCGACGGGGGTGTAGGTGAAATCCACGGGCTTGAAGTCCACATCGGGGCCGTTCCCGCTGGAGTTCTTCCAGGGCAGGGAATGGTTCCTGTTCATCTTGGCCTGTCCCTGTCCGATAAGTCCCTGGTAATAGTCGTAGGCGCCCTTGGCCCTTGCCCAGTTGATAAGGTTCTCTGTCGCCCCATTGGGGAGGCTTCTCATGTCAAATCCTGCTCCAGCAGCCTTGTCCCAGCCTGGATTCCAGGGGATGCTTGGCATCTTCTTCATGAGTTCCTTTTCTTCCGGAGTCATGAGCTTTTCATAGTCCTTCATGGATCGCTGCCAGCTTCCTCTTTCCTTTGTTGCACGTTCTATTTCGCCAGCGGCCTCCTCCCTTCGCGCCTCACGCAGTTTTTCGTTGGCGAGGTCCACAAGAAGGTTGCCTGCCTCCCAAATCTTCTGCAGTCCCCAGACGGTTGCGGTAAACAGTCCAGCCTTGAGGAATCCTTGCCAGCTCATTCCTAGTCCGTTGAGGGACTTTCCGAACGCGATAGAACCCTTCTGGGCTGAATCCATCATGGGAATGACGAATTTCATGGCTCCTACAAAGGCCATTGTGGAGACGGGTGCCTGCGCGAAGATGTTCAGCAGGGTGGAAACACCGTTTGCGAACGAGGCGATTGCACCTACATTCTGGCTGAGAGTGCCGATGAGGGACTTGAGTACATTTCCGAAGCTGTGGAACAGTTTCCTTATCGAGGGCATATTTACCTTGATTTCGCGAGCTAAATCTGCAAATACAGGCAGAAGTTCCCTACCGACTTCTTCCTTGACGTCTCCAATCTCATTCTGGAGCTGGGTTATCTTTCCTGCGTCGGTATTCGCCATTTCCTTGGCGAATCCCCTTATGCTTTCAAGAGTCTTTTCCAGCGCAGCAACTTGCATATCCTCGGTGACGATACCGCCATCCTGCTTGATTTTCTGCAGTTGTTTGATGGCACTGGTATCAAAGCCCTGTTGTTCCAGCGTCATTGTACGTCCGGTAGTGATTGCGCCAAGTAGGGTCTGTGCATAGCTTTTGAGTTGATCTGCGTTTGCTTCGCCACCGTTGGTGGAGCGGGCGGCATAGTCCGCGACCATCTGCATCATTCTCTTGGAATTATCTACGCCCTTGATGCGGTTCGTCCAGGTTGAGGCTGCGGAAAGCAGGCCTTCATCGCCATACATGCTATTTTCCTGGATTCTTGATGCAAATTTTTGCAATTCGCCAAAACGGTCGGCATTGCCGTTCCTTTGCATCTGGAACTTCAGGCTACGTTCCGCTTGATCCTGCAGCTTGAAAGCCTCTACACCTTCCTTTCCAAAGCCAATGAGTTTGGAAATGCCTTGAAACCCTGCATAGGCAGCGACAGCGCCTGCGATAACGCCCTTGAGCTTGGAGAAAGAACCTTCCAGCTTATGTGTTTCCTTCTGGGCGTCCCTAGTAGCGTCCGCGATCTTGTGAGTTTCCTTGGCGGCTCTTTCAGCTTCCTTGCCGACGTTCGACGTTTCCTTTGAAAGTCTTGTCGCGTCGTCTCCAGTCTTTCCCATGGAGTCCTGAAAGCGTCCAAGGGCGGCGCTGAGGTCTCCATCGTCAACCTGGAACCGCACCGTCTGTACAAATTCGTTCTCGTCAGCCATTGTCTGGTTTGCTCCTTTGCTGTTGGTAATATTCGCCCCAGGCGCTCCTGTAATCGTTTTCCATATCCAGATAGGAACAGAAAGCCATCATTCGATCAAAAGTCCAATTCCTCTCTATATCGGAAAGCGGAACACGCGCCTTGCTGACTATGCGCCAGATTGGAGCGTATTCCGCTGCTGTTCCCTCCAGTGTACCGATTTTGCCGAGTTTTTGAAGGTCCTCTGCGTCGGTATCGCTGAAAGATGCCACTATCGGATTTGAATAGTTTAGGCTCCAGCCTGTTCCGTCGCCGGGGCCTCCACGAAAGGGCTGAGTTTCTCCAGCTTCCAGACCTTGAGAAGGATTGTGTACAACTCGCTGCGATTTGCAGCAAATTGTTCCGCGATGGCGTCACAGGAATCAAGTCTGTGATGCTTCTGCCCCTTATTGACGACCGTAACGCGGGAGAGGGTTGTTTCTACCAGCCAGCGGAAATCCTTTTCGGAAAGTTCCGAGATTGTGCTAGCCAAGGTGGCGAAGGCGTCAATTTCGTTGGAAATATCAATCCCCATCTGGGCCATGCGCCCAATAAGCCCGAGAACCTTTCTGTCAAGGTTCAGGGCTTCAAAT
This sequence comes from Fibrobacter sp., assembly GCA_024398965.1. Lineage (NCBI taxonomy): Bacteria > Pseudomonadati > Fibrobacterota > Fibrobacteria > Fibrobacterales > Fibrobacteraceae > Fibrobacter > Fibrobacter sp. The sequence goes on from JAKSIF010000003.1 coordinate 131,630, forward strand.
CCGGTATGACAGATGAGCTGATAGTCGTTCTTGCCTACAGTGAAGTTAATTGTTTCCATAAATTATCCCTCAAATACGGCTTCGCCCTTGACGCGAAGCGTGACTGTCCTTGCCGCGGCTGCGCGTCCACGGGTTGCACTTCCCATACTGTGAATCCAGCATTGTCCGAGAATGGAGAAAGGACCGTTCAGATCAACGAAAGAAAACAGGTAAGGCCCTGCCTTGGTTTCCTCGTCGGCAATACGCAATGCTTCCAGCTTTGCAAGCTGAGGACTTGTTTGCATGAACGGAACAGTGACTGTGTAGAGCTTGCGCACCATGCGGGAGCGTTCGATACAGCCGTTGCTACCTTCTGTGACCTCCCATTCGTCACCCTCCTTGGTGATGGTGATGTCACCAAGGAAGTCGGAAAGTTCGATGCCTTCCACAGCCATATTGACCAAGGTATGGTCGTAGGTTCCTACAAGATTGGACATTTGCAGTTCTCCTTAAAGTGTAACGGTGAGTTCCACGTTTCTGACAGTGTGGATGGAATTGAGTCTGGAATAGCGTCCCTTTACAAGCGGAAGATTTCGCGCCTGGACGTCCACCGCGTAATTCTTCTTGAGGTATTCGTAATCCTTGATGTTTACCGTATAACCCTGCATGATGTACTGGTGATCGGTATCAGCCGCCTTGGCAAAGACCTGGAGGATTGCCGCTGCAACAGAATTGATTCCATTGTCGTCATAGGTGACTCCGTGACCGTCATTGGCTTCGCCAAGAAGGCTGTAAATCTTGGTCTGGATATTGAAGCGAATCCAGTCGTCCTTGGCGATACCGTCAATGAAGCTGGCAGGAGATTTTTCGCCTGTGCTTGCAAGCAGAACATTCTTTCCGCTAGTGCTTCCCATGAACACTCTGGATTCCCCCGCTGCAACCGTATAGACGTTGATATTGTCGGCGACGAGTGCATCAAAGTCGGATTTCTTGTAGCCGTCATATTCCACGTTCTTGACCTTCTTGTGGGCGAAAGTGCCGCGAGCGGAATCAAGGGCGCATCTGATGGAGACGATAGAGGCTGCGATATTCCCCGCTGCATGATGCTGGTAGAGCGCTACACGATCGCTAGTGGACTTGAGAAGGCTCTGGGACAGCTCCCTGATGGATGCAAATCCGTTGCTTGTATCGTCAAGTTCAAGGTGGATAATCTTGAAATTCTCGCCAAGATAGGCGTTCCAGCCACCCGTCTTGGTAAATTCCGTAGATGATGGAATGATGTCGTCGCCAAACTTGGCTACGATATGGTAAAAGTCCAGGGCTGCGTCCTGTGCGTTCTTGACGGCATCAAGAGCTTCCGCAAAGCAGCCTGCCTTGATGGCAATAACCTTTGCTGGGCAGGCACTCTGAGAAAAGGTGCTAGCAACCATTCCATAAAGAAGGCTATCCGTTCCGAAAACTTCCGCATCCTCGGAACATGAACATTCTACAAAGGCAGGTCCCTGTGAGGCTGGGCCAACAACAGCCATAGTGTTGACGCTTGTGGTGGAAACGGTTGAAATCGCCTCGTTGATGCTGATTCGGATAATGGAATCGATAATCTGCGCCATCATAACTCCTAGTTAGATTGGAGGATTAAGGGTTTGACTGTTTCGATCCTTGGCCTTTCAACCGCGATTTCATCCGTAAAGTTGACTTGGAATGAAAAACGCCATTGTCTAATGAAGAACTTTCCATCATAGGTGTCGATGGCGTTGATTGCAGTTGGTTGCCAGATCGTAAACCCCCTCTCCCTGGCGAACTCGGTAAATTGCGGAAGCTCCAGCTCATTCCTTGCCTTTCTAAGGATGTCTCCGTCGCCTTCGACTTCGACGAAGTGGACCATGGCGACTTGCGAAAACAGGAACTTTCCCTTGCCCGGAGGCGGAGACAGTTTGCGTCCATATTGTTCCACAGAATCGATTCCAACAGCGACATAGCACCCAACGGGGGCGGGGCTGTTCGTCGGACTCTTGATGAACTGGACTGAAAATCTTTCGCAGTCGTTGAAGTATTTGCATAAGGCTCCCTTGATTTCGTCAATGCTCACCGGAGCGCCTCCGGAATCTGGGCTGGCGGAATCTTGCTTGCTATGTATTTCCAGTGGGTGATGTTTGGCAGATTGCAGAAAACAAGCTCATCCACGATTTCGTACCAGTAGCCTCCCTGCTGGATATATCCGATGGCTTCTGCACCGTCCTGTGTTCGCGCAGCAAGCCTTTCGCTGGAATAGACCTTGACCATGCCCGTATTGCGCGAACCTTCGCTGTACGCGATGGCTTCTTCTCCCGTGACAGGCTGAATTGTCCCGCGAACAGTCCTTTCGGATTTCGTCTCGGAAACGGCGTTTCCCTCGGAGTCGAAATGGGGCTTGACCAGTTCGCAATAGCGAAATGTCCTAGCGAAAACCGTTGCCACCGCAGAGCCCCTGCATCCTTACTGCGCCCGTAACGCCCGGACGCGGTGAATACTGTTTTCTCAGCAGAAGGAACTGCTGTCCGAAGCTGGTGCTTGAAAGCCAGGCGTCGTCATCGTTACCCTTTGTGCTGCCATAGGAAACTGAAATGTCGCCTTCCCGCTTGCTTGTGACAGTTCCTGCATCCCCGTCGCTTCCCCTGGATTCCAATGCTGCGAGATGGGAAACCATCAGAGAAAGCGCATAGACGTAGGCCTTCTTGAAATAGCAGGCGCTTACATGGTGGGAGGCTCCCATAATCCAGGCGTCAAGTCGCTTGCTGTCCGCGTATTCCGTCGGAAGGTAGGCTATGAGTTCGTCCTTCTGTTCTTCACTTATTGGAAGCGGAATCATTTTGTTTTTTTGCCTCCATTTTTTCGTTCATTTCCTTTTGCTTGGCCTCGTCCCATTGCACGTCAAATTCGTCCAGTTCCTTCTTTCTTGCTACTGCGGCTTTCTTTACGCCTGCGCTGGTCTTTTTTACACACCCCTCGATTTCATCGACAACCTTCTGGGTGTTGGCCTTGGAAATTGCAATTTCGGCTACGCTGGGTGTTATCCTTTCCATGAAGGAGAGCTTGCCCTGTTTTTCCAGCGCCTTGATGATGGGGTGCTTTCTGTCAATAGTCCCGTCCGGAACAACATTGGAACCCGGCAGAAGCAACATGGATCCGATGTGGACGGTACATTTCTGGTTGTTCATGACTAGCATGGCGTCAAATCCTGTAGGCGAAAAGTGGGAAAGGTGAAAAAAGAGCTCCACCGCGACGGAAGGCTGGCCCTGTTAGGGAAAACGTCGCGATGGAGCCGGGGAGGGGATTCTTGACTAGAGTCCGTCTGCGTAGGCTACGGCGTTAATGTTCTTGAATGCTACGCCACCCACGCGACAATAGCAGGGAACCTTGTAATAAAGGGAATCCTTCTGAGGCGCGTCCTGCTTGAAGGGAATCGGCAGGCATCGAGTAACGACGCTTGGACTGTACTTGTAGATTACCGCACGTGTAGCGCCATCTACACCGGCATCATCGAGCTTGGAACATTCGCGCCAATTGACAATACCCTGACCTTTGAAAACCTTTTGCAGATATTCAAGGATGGTGATGTCTCCCCCCTTTTCATCCTTGGGGGTGGTAGACAGATAGACGAATGCGTCATGGGGAAGCAAAACGGTATCTGCCTTGACAGTGCGGTGGGTGTTGGTACGAACTGTGTCGATCATTGCCTGGAATGTTGCGATGATTTCGGTCAAGGACTTTCCCTTGATGGCCGTTCCGCCAGATGTTCCCGTAGGCACGACCACCAACGGAATGTTGGGGTTATTGAGGAAACCCGTTGTATTTGCTTCCTTGTCGCCAACGAAAAGAACCTCATCGACTTTTTCATCAATCTTGCGACGGGCGGTATCTGCCTCATCGCGTGAAAGGTCAATGCCTGCAGTAAGCCACTGCATGAGTTCAAATTCGCTGTAACCATAGGAAAGGCCCCATTCGCGAATATCGTTTGTCTTGATTTCAACACCGCGGCTAATAGGAGGAAAATCATCCCTATAGTCGCTAATGAGCTTTGCAACGCCCATTTCGTTGACAATCTTGTAACTCCAGGAACGCAGCCACATACCCACACCAGTCTGTGCAGGAATCAAACTGAGAGCGTCAAGATTTTCGCGGTCAAGGCCGTAAGTTTCATTGATGATTGTGTTGAACAGGCGGCTAATCCTGTTGAGTTCGTGATCCTTAAAATTCATGCGTTCTCCTTTTGGTGCCTATGCGATTTCCAGTTCAGCCAACCCGCCATCAGCTGCGTCGGTCTTGAACATTCCACCCACAATCTGGGTGCCGCCCGTTGCCGTTGCTGTAAAGGCATTGTTGGTGTCGTTGACGTAGGCGTCATCGCCTGCCTTGACTTCTCCAAGTACACGAACCCACAAACGCCCTTTCTTGACGACATTGATGGTCATGCCCGCCTTGTAGCTGTCGTTAAAGAGGGTTCGCTGTGCGATGCCGAGAAGTTTTCCGTTCTCCGGCTTATTCACATAGACCTTACCAGCTTCGTCAGCTTCGCCAGTTTTGATCCAGAGAGGGAATCCTCCTTCGGAGTCCTTGTCTTCCTGAATCACCCCTGTTTCAATGGAGTGGGGTACAAACGGAAACAAAAGCCCTGGAGCTCCAATTGCTCCATATTCCATTTCAAAAGCCATACGCTAGGCCTCCCTTGCAAAACTTGCGATGTTAAGCTTGTTGTACTTGTCGTTCATGGCTTCGAACGCCTTTTCCGTATCAGCATCATCCTTGAACTGTGTCATGTCTGGGGCAAACGGGGAATTCTTGGGAGGCTCATCTGAACCGTGGGCAGAATCCTTCAGCTTTTGAACGGCGGCTTCATAGGCGCCAGCCATATATTCTGCGCTCCTGCCGTCAAGAACCATCTGGGGGTAGGCTTTCTTGACCATGGCACTACGGATAGCCTCTACGCTGTCACTTGCCTTGACTTCTACGCCAAACTGCTTGGCACAATCGAGCAGGGCGACCTTCTCATTTACAAGACGGGCAATTTCGCTTTCATCCTTGAGTCTGGACTTGAGCTGGTCTCGTTCAGAAATTGCTGCATCACGGGAAGCAGTCATGGAGTCCAGCTTGCCTTGGAGTGCCTTGGATTCCTTTTCGGCTTCGTCACGGGCCTTTTGTGCAGCATGGAGCGTTTCAACAACTTTTTCGTCGGCCTCGTATTCGGCACCGTCAATAATGAGCTTTCTTGCCATTTCATTCTCTCCCGCCCCTAGGGGGGCATTGTCGTTTACATTGAAAATTCTGTCGAAGTCGGCACTGTCGCCGATTCTAAAGCGCACTCCGTCGCCAGCGCGCCCTTCGCGAACAAGTGCGATATGGTTGTAACGGATATTCTTCATGGCTTCGTCATAGGCGACGCCCTGCCAGTTGCCCTTGCCACGTTCTAGCCCAGCGTCATATCCGCAGGAAACAGCTCTTACACGACCCTCGCGCATTTCCTTGATGGCTTCTGCGTCCGTGATCGTCATTGTGACATAGGCGTTCAAACCGTCCCAGCTTGCATCCGTTCCGGTAAAGCCTACCTGGAGTTTCTTGGCGTTCTCTGGGGAAACGTCCTGCATGGGGTGAAGCAGGGTGACTGGTTTTGAATTGAGGCTCAGGATGCTGTCCTGTGCAGAAACTTCCTTGACCGGGCGCAGTCTGCGCTTTATTCCGTCCGTAGTCATGTAGCTGAAAACGCCCGCGCCTGTGACACGGATTTTGCCTGTAAGGTATCCTTCCGGGGTAGTCCTGAAAACAGTCTGGTCGAAGTCGTTATAGTCGCGGAGCGTTTCGTTCATGCCCCAAATTTAGAGGCGCAAACAGGCTATACGGGGGTTTCACCTAAAGGCATATAAACAGCCCCAAAAACACCAAAAAACAGCGGAAAACGCCGCTACAAGCGCGGTACGCTACCCCACAATTGACTGAATTTGTCTATGATTTGTTAAAGGATAGTTGAATCAAGGAGTTTGTATATGATTCCCGAATTATTTTCTGTAGGTAAATCACTCAAGGCTGTTTACGATTTTTCGCAAAAGGCGTCAAATTTCTTTTTGACAAAAAAGATAGATGCTTTCAACGAAAACCCGCAAAGCGAAAAGTCAAAGGAATTTTGGGCGAAATTAAAAGATGATTATCAAGAATTTGAAAAAATTATGGAGCTTCTGATTCATCATTTAATTTCAGCAGAATCTACCGTAAAAGCCAAATACATAAGAAATTTAGTGGATTCTTATAGTGAAGGAAAAATTGACTGGTTAATGTTTTGCCGAATGAATTTTATCCTTAGTCAAATTTACACCTTTGATTTAGAAAAAATAGTTGAATTCTATTATGGCAGTGAGTCCAAATTAGAAAAGAATGATGAAGAACGTTTTTTTACTTTAGGCTTGGTAAATCATGTTAGAAATCGTTCTAACGTCGTTGATTTAGCAATGACGAAAGATTTAGAAGTCAAATACGAGAAAAATGACTTGGGAGAGATTTTTGTTGATTGTGTTCTTCATGATGAAAAAATCAAAATTTCCCAGCGACACCAGAAGGATGTAGAGAAATCCTTTGATTGCTTCAATAAAGTAATGAAAAATTTATTGCATCATAAATAAAATCCAATCCGTAAAATCTAAAAACGATTACTGATTCTAAAAAATCATTATGAAGCCCCGTTTGGGGCTTTTTTTTGTGGCAAGCGTCATTTGTATACTACGCGGTGTATCATATAGGAAAAGTGCTTGTTGAACCGGTGGTTGAGGCTGTGTTTGCCAGGTGCCGTTTTGACCTGTTTTTGTATGATTCTGCCGGGATGGAGTTTGATTTCTTTAATATCTTTTGTTATGAAAGTTTGCCTATGAAGAGGCCTGGGAACAGGGCGTATTCCGTAGGTATGATTGAGATTTTAAAATTAGGAGATTCTGTATGAATACGATTAAGAGAATTGGTTTGGTGAGTGCGGTGGCTTTTGCGCTGTTCGCCTTTAACGCTTGCGGCGATGATTCCAACTCCACCAGCGCATCCGGTGAAAACAGTGCACTAAGTTCCGCTGTTGAGGACGAAGAATCCTCCTCCAGCATCAACGGCGACTCTGCCTCTTCTGTCATTCCGGGTTCCTCATCAAGTGTCATCCTGAGCGATAGCGAAGGATCTAGCAGTAGCGTCAAGGGCAGTGCCCCAGCCGATGCGTCATCTTCTTCAGTCATTTCCGACCCCGATCGGGAATCTAGCAGTTCCTCGGAAAAATCCAGCAGCAGCTCGGCTAAGTCCAGTTCCTCGGTGAACTCCTCATCAAGTGTCAAATCTAGCAGCAGTTCTTCCGTGAAACAGTCGAGTTCTAGCGAGGATCAATCATCTAGTAGTGTGCAAAATCCTTGGGGAACATCTGCGGAATGGTATCCCTTTAGTTGTAATGCTCATGGGGGGTGCTTAGAATTTACAGATGACAGGAATGGCCGGACTTATAAATATTTGAAATTTGATGGTAAAAAATGTCTAAATTACAGTGAAACTGGCAAATGCATCTCTACTAAAGATACTTCAATTTTTGCAATGGTGGAAAACCTTAATGTCGGTGATATAGTCCGTGGATTCAAGGATCAAAAAGATGATTCTAAAATTGAACGCTATTGTTATGACAATGACACATTGAACTGCCATTATTATGGAGGGCTTTACCAGTGGGCTGAAATGATGCAGTTGCCCAGTGAATGCAATACCAAAAGCTGTGCTGATCAAATCGAGCCAAATCATCGGGGAATATGCCCTGACGGCTGGCACTTGTTAACATACGATGATTTCTTTATTGTTGTCAATAGTAATGGTAATCAAGATGGTGTAAAAGGAGTTCGTTCGACATTTGGCTTTGGAGGAAGCAATGACACCGGTTTTAGCCTTGTGGGTGCAGGGATGCGTATAACTCCGATGGGCGGTGGGGGTTTTAAAGAATTAAACCAAACTGCATATTGGTTTTATCCAACAGAGAATTCCTACAAAGATTATGCTACTGCAGATAATGGATCTATGGGAAAAAATGAAAAATATATGAATAAGAATGCCTTATATAAAGAGACCGGTGTGTCTGTCCGTTGTGTTAAGAATGAGAAATAAATTCTCTAATAAAATTGCAGTTAAAATTATCTAAAGGATTTTGCTATGTCCAAATCTAAAAAAAAGAATAACGAACACAACAACTACAAAATTGAACAACTCGAAATTAGAGAGATGATGAGTGCTGATGCGCCAATTGATTTTTCTGATGTTGAGGAAATTGATAATCGATTGGGTGTATTGTACTTTTCTCTAGAAAGTGACATAGAAAATTCTGTATCAAGTCAAACGAATGATGTTGGTTATCTGATTAAAGATGAAATCGGAAATACATTCACTAATATTTCAGATCTGTTGGGTGAAGTTTCTGCCGATATAAAAGCAAATGTCCAAAGTGCCTTTGCAAATGCAAAGGCGCAAGCAGTCGAAGAACTTGAAGATAATGAAAACTCCGTAAATGCATCAACGCTGTTAGGTTATCTCGAAGAAAGTTTGCCGCAGGGGTTCTCAACAACGGTTGTTGGTTCCAAGATAACTGTTGGGTATGATTTGGTTCAGTCTGTGACTATTGGTGAACTTGGGCTTAATCTTGATTATTTGGACAACATATCGTCTGGTGCAGAACTTGATATAAGCGCTCATGTTTCCTTTGACATTGATCTTAATGCTGATAATGACAATTCGGCGCTGGAGAATGGGGATGTCTTGATTGATTCAGTGTCAATTAGTAATATTTCTGCTAAAATTGATAATCTTGGTGTGAATGCTAAGTTTATGAATCTGGGTGTCTCTGAAATTGAGGACACTTCGGAGACTGAACCGGACTTTAAGATCGAACAAGTTTCTGGAAATTTGAGTAGCACATACGATTTGGAATTTGCCTTAACGACAGATGTTTTCTCGCTAGCAAATAATTCAAAATTGGGTATTTCAAAGGATAATCAAGGAAATATAAACGTTGATTTTCCTGATGTTTTAATGAATAATGATTTTACATTGGATGGGCTTGTTCAAGCAATTGATGTAAAAAGACTTCCCTTCTTGAAGGATTTCAAAATACCTTTTAATGGCGGTGATGTTGACTTTGCTGATGTTGGTGATGTCGTAAAAACCTTTAATGAATATTGGGCTCGTATATCGGTGGCTCTTAACGGAATTGTTGACGCTTCCGGCGAGATGAACTTCAATAAATTGCAAACATTCTTCGGAGTCCTCATTCAAGAGAATGAGTCTTATGCCAAGGCAATTTTGAATACCATCAAAGTGTATGAAAGTAGCTCGCCTGCAAATTTTGCATTTGCTTATGTTAATCCAGACTTGACCCTTTCAGAATCTTCAAATTTGACCGAAATAAGCCTAGGCGATGCAAATAATAAAAAAACACTGACCTTGGAATTCTCGCCCCTGTTCGGATTTTTTGCTGATAAAATAGATTTTAAATTGTTCTCGTTAAGCGGTTTTGATGTCAACGCAATCCTAAAAGTTGATGTAGAAGTTTGGCTCGATACCGATGGAAAACTAAAATTTGGCAATTTTGCCTTGAATAATTTTGAATTGAAAATAACAAAGAATGTAAATGTTTCTGATTTACAGTTGGGTTTGTTTGAAACTTCGTTGGATGGAACTCTAGAGTATGTAATATCTGCGGATAATACCGGATTAAAAGTTCCGACTCTTGAGTTGCATTGCACTAATGCATCGTTAAATTCTGGCTCTGTTAAAATTGCTGATGAACAGGATTGCAATTTTTCGTTCAACATGATTGAAAGTGTTTGGGAGTTCCCGGAGGAATTTAAGCAATATCTGGCTTTGTCCGCTGAAACTCTTGCAAATAATGTTGCCATATACCTGAATTCTTTACGAACATCGCTTCGAAATCTGATTGAGGACAAGGTAAATCTTGATTTTCTTGATGGATCTGCTGGAAGCTTGTTCGCTGATAGCATTGCAAAAATTGATGAAGTTTTATACGGAAAAGTTAATGACCAAAATATCGATAATAAGAAGGGACTTTTCAAGGTCGATAATGGCGCTCTGGTTGCAAATTTCAATAGTGTAGAGAACTTCGCTAGTGTGTTTAATACAGCATGGAATAAGGCCTTTGAAAAAGAAGGTTCCCAACACTGCCTGCTAAAATATGTTGATGCATGGGGAAACTCAAAAACAGTTGAAGAATTTGATTCTTTGAATGAAACGCAACAGCAGGCTTTCGCTTTTGATCATTATGTTCTAGAATTCACTCTTGGTTTTGATATCGCAAAGACGTTGGATTTGAATTTGGTTGATTCGCTTGGAAACAATTTCAAAAACGTCTCCACATACGGCGCTGTCACTGCTAGTGGCGACGCGGGGATAAAATTTTCTCTTGATGTAAATTTTAGCAGTAAGAAGATAAACGATGACGGACAGGCAACAAAGTTAGAAGATTTTTGGGGACTAAAAGATGATGAATTGCTGCCGTTAAACGAGGATTATTTTGAAGTAAGTGTAACGGATTTGATTTTCGGAATGGCTCAATTTGATGTCTTAGAAAATAATACGGTCATAGACACTGTTTCAATAAGTTCGACCGATAATATTGATGTGGCAAAATCGGTTGTAGACTGTATTTTGGAAGATAATCGAGTCGTTGTTACACGAAATAATGCGGCCTTTAACTTGGGTTCCTCCGTAAATCAACTGGCTTATGCAGAATTGGGGCTCGGCGGAAGTTCGCTTCAAACAACGGTAATTGCATATGTCAATGATGTAAAAAACTGGTCTAGCGATTTAACACTAAATTTTATTTCTAAAGATGGAACGGCAAATAAAAACTTAGTGATTTCATCTAGTGTCCTTAATGAGCTTGCTGACAAGAATATTATTACAGGTGTCAATGATGCAGAAACACTAAAGAACAGCCTTAATCAGTATTTCAACTTGCAATATAACGCCAAAAGTCAGGTTGATTTGGGCATGAAGGATTCGAACGGTGGCAATGCTGTTCTTACTGGGCGAACCATCATGAATACATTCGGTCTATATGTTGTGAGTGTCGTTAATAACGCATCTAGTAACGGTTATACGATTCGGTTTGGTTGTGATTCTTCGCGAATTCAAGGATACGGAAATGGCAAACTTGATAAATCAGCGCAATTTGACTTGAAAGACGGTTCGAATGTTGTCTATATGCGTGTTTCCAATGCATTGAAAAAGACAGGTGTTATCGGAAACAAAAATGGTTTGATGCTTGAAAGGTATACAATAGGAATAAGTGATCAATTACAGTCTGTACAGAAATATGTTGACCTGAGTTCTGTGACTGGAATACAACCTGATAATTTGTATGATGAATCGGAAATAGAAAGTGCTAAAAGTGCGTTGGGAACAACTCTGCTGAATCTGGGATTCGGTGGATATGTGGTTGAACAGTATGAATGTGAAATAAATGGTCAAAAGTCCTATTCGCTAGGAGTGTCGGCGGAAGAATATTCAACTTTTATTTACAAATGTGATGTTGATGATCAAAATCATTGCCAGATTAATTTAAAAAAATACAGAATTGAAAACGAAACTTTAGTCTTGGTCGAAACAAAAAAATTAGAATTAAAATATGATTTGTCTCAGGAATACACAACGGAAGAACAGAAAGAAATCGCTGAAGAGAGACTCTTAAATTTAGAAACTACTTTGAACAGTAGCTTTAATGATGCTTTTAAAGCGAAATTTGATGAAAATACATATAAAATAGAAATTGTTCCCAAACAGACGGAATTTTATCGTGCTGTAATGTCTAATAAATTCCTGGAGATCGCCGTTACACCTGTTGGAACCTCGGAATCAACTGTTCTTCGCCTGAATACGGAAAATTGCCGTGACTTGACTACTCTAGCTCATTCAATAATTTCGGCTGCTAAAAAGGCTAATATTGTTGGGTTTAATTCTGTTGCTGTACAAGGTGATAGTATAGTGTTTGGCGTAGCAAAAGGCACTTCTGTAACATTGTCAGATACATCAATAAATTTCATTGGTTCGGATGATTTTGAAATTAACGGTAAAATCTTTGATTTTGAAACACTCCGTAAGTCTGATAGTGGTAATGGTGTTGATTTTGTAGATAAGACATGGTCTTTAGATGATGTTGTTAGGCAAATTAATAATGCATTGAATGCAGATGGAGTTGTAGTTTCATTGGAATACTTTGATAGAAATGCCGATGGAACTGCAAAGGTTGATGAAAATGGAAATGTCTTTTATTGGGATCATTTAGAATTTCGATCTCAAAGCGATTTTGAAATCAAAAGCCTTGGTTCAAGTAAAATTTTAGATAAATTAGGCTTTACTGCAAAAAAGGCGACCGAATATGCGCGAAATGATTATCGCATTGTTGGTAGAACGTTGCTTGGTATTGATTGGTCTAAGTTGATTGACTTTACAACTAATGCTGAATTAAACGTTTTTGCAAATGCCCGACTAGATGTAGGACAAAATTTTATTGGTACTTGTATATCGGATGAAGATGAAAAGATTGTATTGGAATCTAGTGAAAATTTGAATTTTGTTGTTAATGCTCTTGTGAAAGCAGCAAATGAAAATTACTACAAAATTCTTGATGTGGAAAAGTTAGAAAGTGAGGATCCTAGTGATCCGCAAATGAAAATTGTTACAACTCGTGTGACGCTAAGTCAATTTGCTGAAGGGAACCGTGTAATTGAACAAAAACTTACTTCAGCCTATATAACATCAGATGTTAATGCTACTTCAACGAATCCAACCAATTATTTCTGCTATATGGGCGGCGCTGTTGCGACGGTTGGTTTTGTTGATGTTAATCTTGTGGCGGCTGGAGCAGTCGGCTTTAACGCAAGTTTTGATTTAAAAAAATTGGGTGATAATGAAAATGCAAACAATATTGAAAATGTAGTACAGAGCTATGAATTGAAAACACCTGGTGCATCTATTTTATCAGGCTCGAATGGGAAGAATACTTTTTCAATAGAGACTTTTGTTGACATTGGAGATTTGATAAGTGAGAATATTGGCTCAGCATCGATTGCTCTCGGTGAGGATGGAAAACTAACCGTTGATTCCAAGTTAGATGGTATTGTAGATAAAGCCATGGCTACTTTTGGTAGTTTTTCGGCAGAAGATTTGTTTGCCATTCTAGATAGTTTGGTTGAACGATTACGTGACATAGCAAAGAAATCTAATGTAAAAATTCCTGTAATCAACAAGTCGGTAAGTGATCTTGTGGATGTGTCAAATAACATGCGAGATGTTGTAAACAAGTTACGCACTGATAATGTGCTTAGTTTACAAGTTCTTAATGATCGACTGAATAAGTATTTGAAGGATTTTGGCTTGGTTGCCCACGATGGCGTTGGAGGTTTATTTGAGAATGCTAATCCGTTTGTTATAGAATTTGCAGATATGGTTGATTCTACAACAAATGAAAAGGTTTTGCTATTTTCGTTCAATATCAAAAAATCGTTTGAATCGGTTCATCAGTTTAGTTTTGGTGACGATAACAAGGGCATCAGTGGCAACACAGACTTGAATGTTGTTGGTGATTTCTGGTTCTCCATGAGAGGTAAGGCCGTCCTTGGTAAAGGTACTTTTGACCTTAATCTAGAAAATGCCATTGAATTTGGGGCGAATGTCGATATTGTCGGTGAAAAACTTTCGTTCAATCTTGGTTTTGATAATATTGCCGATGTAGATTTGCTGGCAAATTTGATTACCGTAGGTTCCAACAAGAGTGATTCTTATGTTTGTGCAAAAGCTTCTTTGCTGGGAAACTTGGGACAAAGCGGACTGTCACTAAAGACCTTCAAACCAGATAATGTTGAATTTAATTTTGCTGTGCCTGTTGCTATAATGGGTAAGTTGCCTATAAGTGTAAGTAATATACCTTTGGGTGATATACTGCTGGGAATTGGTAATGGAGATTCCTTGTCTGTTGATGCTAATATTAGAACTGCAAAGGCTAACTTAGATGGAATTCTTCTCAATTATGCAAATTATTGGAATAATAAAAAACAAGGAGATTCCTTAAATGATGTTGAAAAACCAGCAGGTTTGATTGAATTTGAAAGTCTTGATGTAAAAAAATTCTTTAAGTTGGTGACTGATTATGATTATTCGCAAACAAGTGGAAATATCATTGCTGATTTTTCCGCAGTCTATAATGGTATCGGTGAACTTATAAATGGCGATATTGGCTGGTTCGAAAAGATAAAACTCGCTATTACAGGTTTCAATAAATTGTTTGACACCCTCGAATCAAGCTTAAATAGTGGCATGACGAGTAGTGTCAAGAATGTGCCTGTTGTTGGTAATGCGTTGAGTGGGGGTGTCGATTTCTTGGGAAATCTTAAGAAAAAAGTCCTTGAACCCCTGTCAAATTTCCTTTATGAATCGACAGGCATGAATGCTGAAATGGTTGCGCAGAAATTAAACGAATTATTTGGAACCTACCTGCGCACCGTGAACGTTGATGGCAGAGAGTTAGATAATGATTGGATTTCTTCTACATCAACAGGTAATCAAACGTTCTATCGTGAAGGTAAAAATAATGGCAAGAGTTATGCAGAGTGGTATCTCAGTATCGGAGATACGTATTCGTTTGGCTCTGATATAGGGTTCGATTTGGGTTTTCCTGGATTAGGCTTGAAGTCTGATGCCGGTGTGAATTTGGAACTTGAATGGAGTTTGGATTTTGGATTTGGTGTTTCTGAAGAAGGGGGCTTTTATTTCATATTTAATGATGGAGCCGAAGTGCATGTCGAAGCAAATGTTGATATCAGTGGCGTAATAAATGGCTCTCTAGCGGGACTTGGGCTAGAGATGATTTTCCCTGAAATGGATGGTGAAGGGAAAGAAATTAAAGAAGTCAAACTTGAATTTGGCGTAGATTTGGATGGCGCAAGAAGTGGAAATACAAAGGCTTATTCGATGCCTACCAAGTTTGGTGATAGATTGATTGACTATTCGAAATTGACCTTCAATAAGATAGAATTTGATTATGATGCATCTGTTGATTTTACAGCCGAAATTACGGTTGGTATAGTCCGTGATTTGCAGAGTATAGGGGATGCTCCGAAATTTCCGAATTTGAATGGAAATTTTGATTTCCATTGGAATGCTACTAAGGGAGTTTCTGCTCTTAGTTTCAATGATTTCCAATTGGATATGGGAGCTTTTATTAGCGGAGTGCTTGGCCCCATTGTGTCGAAAATACAGAAGGTCGTTGAACCACTTGAACCGCTTATTGATTTTCTCACGACTCCATTCCCAGTTCTTGATGACCTTGGCTTTTCCTATACGCCGCTGAGTCTTGCTAAAGAATTTAGTAAAGGCAAGTTCGATGACCGTATGGTGTATGCAGTAAAAGATCTTATAGAGATTAGTAAAAAGATAAGCGCTTTTAATGGTACTGGTCTGAAAATTGATTTGGGTAGTATGGAATTGGTTGAAAAGAATAACATTCTTGGGTTGAATGATAATGCCAAATCGCTTCTTGACGGAACCCTCTCCGTTTCAAATTTTGATGTCACTTCGGGCTATGCTAACGTAAGTTCTAAATTGCAGGGCGAGGCATCTTCGACGCTCATGAGTGCAGGTCTTAATATGGGCGACAGTTCCTGGCACTTCATATGGGATAATCCGACAGACGTCTTTAAGCTGTTGTTGGGTCAGGATATCATGTTGGTAGAATATGATATGCCAAAGCTCTCCTTCAATTTTGACTGGAGTACATTTGTCCGCATCTATGGCCCATTAGGCGCTCGCCTTGGGCTTTCACTTAGCGCAGATATTGATTTAGGCTTTGGCTATGATACGCTTGGAATTCGTCAGTGGATAAATACGGATTGTAAAGACTATGGCTGTTTACTAAATGGATTCTATGTCAATGATCTTCACGATGGGGCTGATATTGATGAACTTTCATTCCATGGAGGTCTAACAGCTGCTGCAGAACTTAATGCTGGTATAAGTGCTGGTGTTGGAGGCGGTGTTGGCATCAATGTGGGCTTCAACTTGCATGACCCAAATAAAGATGGTAAAATCCGTTTAGGTGAAATGACGGAAATGTTCAAAGAAGACGGTTTGTTTGGCTTCTTTGATGTAAATGGCGCCATCACTGCAAAACTTTACGCATATGTAGATTTGCTGTTTTATACAAAGGAATGGAATATCACCGGTGATAAGACCTTGTTTGAGTTTAAGAACGAACGCAAGGATAAACCCGTGATGATTAGTAAATCCGGTAGTGATGTTGTTGCTAACATTGGTTCAAATGCGGCAAATCGTATTTCAACTAATGGTATAAACAAGACGTTGACTGATGATGATGAAATATTGTACTTGAAGGTTGATGGTTCAACTATTTCGGATGATTATGATCATTGTGAATCTACAACGAGTAAATTGATTGTCAATGCCGAAAAGGGAAATGATAAAATTATTCTAAAGTCAGAAAAACCTGCCGAATTTGATATCATAATCAACGGCGGTGATGGTGATGACATTATTGATTTGTCTGGCTTAAAGGTTGCTGCGGGTCATTATGTTTTGATCAATGGTGGTGCTGGTGTTGACCATATAACCGGTGCTCAGGGTTTGAACATTATTTTTGGTGATACGGGAACGGTCCGCGTTGATAAGGAAAAAGACGAAAGCGAAAAGGATGTTTATAGATTAGTAGCAGAAGCGAATGTAGATGCGGATAAGGCTGGCGGAGATGTTATTCTAGGCGGTTCCGGCCATGACATTATCTTTGGCGGTGCTGGTGATGATAAGATTGCCGGCGGTGATAGTACCGATTACATTTTCGGTGATGGCGGTTCTTGGTCAATACTGACAAATAAAAATGATGTTGTTGCCGCACTGCATGAAATATCTAATGGTCTTGTAAAAGATAATGTTCGTATTTCCCGTACGGATATCAGCCTAGATGGCGGTAAGGATACGCTCATTGGCGGAAATGGCGATGATGTTATTTACGGCGGTGGCGGTGATGACCATATTGATGGCAGTGCCGGTAATGATTTAATCTATGGCGAAAAGGGCCATGACCGCATTCTTGGTGGTTCGGATAACGATACCATCTTTGGTGGCGAAGGTATGGATATTGTCTTTGGTGACAGGATTACGGATGGCTCCAAAGATGTTGCAGCTCCCTTTGCCGTTGATACAACGAACAAGACTGCTGCTTTTAGTCAGGAATTTATTGATGCGCAGTTTGCAAAGGATAGTCCAGATAAATATAAAATCGCACAAGATGAATTTGAATTCAATATCGAAAAATTGAATGAGAATGGGTCTGTATCTACAATACATGTGGGCAATACGGATTCCTCTGAAGACAACGGTTCCGATATCATCTACGGCGATGAAGGCAATGACCTAATCTTCGGCGATGATGGTAGCGGTACTACTAATGGTGGCGCTGATAAGATTTATGGTGGCATAGGTAACGACATCATTGATGGTGATGGTGGTAACGATACCATCAGCGGTGGCATCGATAACGACTTGATTTATGGCGGTGCCGGTGATGACATCATTGACGGTGGTGCCGGTAACGATATGCTGTACGGCGATAATGGCGTCATAGACTATGACTCGACAGGAATTACACTTTCTGGAGAAACAGGAAATCAGCTAGGAAACGACAAAATCGTTTTCGGCGATAATCTTGGCTTGCATGGCGAATTATATGCCAATGCAAAGGTAAAACCCAATGCCAATGGGGGTAATGACAAAATAACTACTGGTCCGGGCATGGACTTCGTTGATGGTCAGGGCGGTAGTGACAAGATTACCGTTAAGTTGCTGGGCGACAGTACCACGAATTACACCAATGTGACTGATTCGGGGTTGGATGGTTCCGATACACTTGTTGTTGAAGGTACGGAAAGTATTGACCGCTTGCTGTTGCGTCAGAATGAAGAACAAAACTTGGGCTTTGTTGCGCTTCTGCCAATTACAGAAAATGATTTTGACTCTGAAATTAGCGAGACTGTAAAAAAGAATCTCAATTCCAACATTGAACGTGTGAACTACACCCAGGGAGTCGATGTCCTGAATGTTAACGCAAATGGCGGCGATGACCAGGTGTATATCGATGGAACCGCGAAAACGACCAATGTTGATGGCGGTGCAGGGGCTGATAAATTCTATGTTGGGCAACTCTACAATTCTGATAGAGTTCCTGGCACTTCGGCCAATATCCAACCTGTTGATAAATTTAATGCGGTAAAGACAAACGAAGCGTCATACCTAAGCGACGGAGTATCCTCCAAAACAAAGCTCAATATTGAAGGTGGCTCTGGTGCCGATGAATTTGTTGCTCTTAACAATGCGGGTTCATTGAGTATGTCTGGTGGTTGTGGCGACGACACCTTCAGTGTATACTCTTTCCGCAAGGAAGATGGGGTAACTCCGTTTGACCGTGGTGCAATGACCATTGATGGCGGAAAAGACACGGATACGCTGAATGTTCGTGGAACCGATGCCGAGGATGTATTCGTCGTGACTAAGGAGGGCATGCTGAGTGACCTTGTTGCCATCAAGGCTGCCGGTGTCGAAAGTACTCAGTTCGATGCCGCTGCCGGTGACGATATGTTCTATGTCGTGGGCAACAAGTCTACCGATGTGACAGAACTTAATGGCGGTAAGGGCAACGATACCTTTAGCATGGGCGGTCTCGACAAGGAATACACACTCCGAAGCGCCAATATTGACGGTCAGACCGTTGATGTCAAGTATGAATTCGTTGATGCAAATGGTGTAGTCGATACGAGCAAGGAATCCTTGACAGAAAGTTTTACTGTCGTTGATTCTGATAGTGCGCCTGCCGTTTTCATCGTTGAAAACAAGGGATCCCAAAGTCAGCCCGACTATGAAATAAGGGAATCCTATGATGTGTTTATATCAAGTGAAGGGAATGCGGCAATGGCCTCCTTCTTTGTCGGGTGTGCCGGGCTTCAGGACAACCAAACTCTTGATGTAACGATAAGTGCTCCTGTTCCATCAGCGGTGGACTCTAATCGTGGAGACCGGGGTTTCCTTGTTGGATATTGGAAAAATGAGAGTGCTTCCATTGTATGGGATGAGACCATAACGGTCCACCCGACGAACGATAGTCCAGTTGAAGTATTTGTAAAGGCCCTCGAAGATGGATTGACCGAAGAATGTGCTCGTAGGGCTATCTCGATTTCGAGTACATGGAACAGTGGTTCCTCCAAGACCGTCTTGACGAAATCAGTGACTTCTGTTGGAGTCACTTTCGCTGGTGAAAAAAGAACAGACGACGTTGTCGCAGGGAAACCGCTAGTCTTTACCGAAGAATTCATTATTGGCGCAAGCAATGAGTTCAAGGTGAATTCCATTTATGTGCGACCATCCGATTCTAGTGAGACGGCTGATATAAATCAGGAACTATCTTTCTATGTGGACGGAGTAAAGCAAAATTGGACAATAAATAATCAATATAAATTATCCGACAATGTGGTAACGATTAACTCGAATCTTTTACAAACAGAAAAAACACTTACAATATGTGTGCGTTCAAATGTTCTCCGTGTTGACGATTCCAAGGTTTATCTCGCATACGAAGACATGGTGATAAGCTCCGTTAAGGTTGGTAATAAATCTGTTGGAGGTTATACAGAAGGCTGTGATCGGTACTATGAACTCAACGGCAATGTCATTACGTTCTACAACAGCATTACAAGGCAACCGATGACAATCCATGATGCCGTGACCGTGAATGCAAATTTGCCAAATAGTTACGACTGGGAAATTGCAAAACAAACAACAGCAAATGCGACTAGTTTGTCGAATGACTTGCTGACAATTTCAGCGCACAATTCCGTATTGTCCGAATCTGGAAGGCGCGATTTTACTAGCACTTCATACAATGTTGAATACAATGGCCCGTTGTCTAATGGTCAGACGGTATATGTAAAAATTACTCCGGCCCGGCTGTTGGCAAATTCGGAAGCCCTTACGGAAAGTGATCGCCTGATTGTTTCATGCCCCGGCTTTACCTCCCTAGCCGATGGTTCTATTATTATAAGTTTTGATAGCGAGAATATTTGCCGTTCCATTACCGTAACTGCAGTTCCCGATAACGCTTTGGATGATTATGGAGTCACCAAAGTAGGGCCAAGAGAAGAAAGAATCAATGATATTGATGGTGCTGTATACGCGTACGGTTATGGCAAGAGCATGATGCTTGATACCGGTAACCCGGCCATGCTTAATTACAGGCATATTGTTGAGGGACAAGGCGGCATGCAACAGGCCTCGAACTTTAATGAACTGAACAACTTTGACGAAGGAATGTTGTTCAGTCTCCAGGTTGTCGATGGCGCTGCAATGTTAGACCTGTCTTCGTTATCAGAAGCGCAGGTAGCAGTCTTGAATGGTATTATAGGAACAGAATGGAATGACGACTTGTCTGATTCACAGATATTGTCCCTGTTCTACCACAAGACTTTCAAGTGGGTCAACCAGACGACAAAGAGTGTCGGAACAACTAAGGAGCCCGTTAATCAAATTGAGTCCACGGTTGCAGACAAGTGGTTTAGAATTGAGAATGCTTCTTACGATTCAAGTTCGCATATATTAACCCTTGTCTTGAACGAGCCTGTTGTTTTGCCTACTGGTGGTGTTAACTTTGCCCTGATTTCGGGTAATAGGGATTCTCTGTTTGTTGACGAGATGGCGTCTGTGGACCGCTTGTTTGTAAATAACCAGCAGGATAGTGTTGATGCCCGTGCATCGCTTACTGGGTTTGTGAATAACAATAGGAATGAAGCCGAAAAGAATGTTGATGCCTATGACTCGCATGCTGTTCGCTTTACCCATACGGAACTTGAAGCGTTCCCCGAAAAGCAACTTGCCGAAAATGATGATCCTTTGATGATGCAGAGCGGCATCACTGCGGCGCAGATGGAATATGCTGAATACAATCTGGGTAAGGGCAAGGATACTGTTGATATCAACAAGACGCTCTACCGTGAAGATGCTTACAGGACATACACGGTAGTGAATACGGGTAATGCAGCCAACGAAAACGCCGAATTTGGATTGCACCTTGGCGATGCGGGGATTGCCGCTGAAAATGCCGCTAACGGTGCTTCGTTCAATGATGGCGTTTACCATTACGGCTTGACGCCTATTGCAAACAATGGTGTTAATGTTGTTCGCGAAGAATCTGACACCGAAGTTTACTATGTCGAAGCGATAATCAAGAAACAAGATGTTCCCCCTGCTGAAGCCGATAATTTTGTTACCCAGCGTCGCGAGGTAAAGGGCTCGTTCTCGAACCAGGATGGTTTCGATATCGAATATGACTTTGTCCTTGCCGAAGGTGAATACATAGATGGTTTCCGATTCTATCAGGCGGAGTTCGATGACGACATCAAGGTGAATAGCTACCAGGCGGACCATACAAGAAACTTGATTTGTTCCGGGACAATTTCTTCACAGCCGCCTGTGCTGAACCTGGGTGCTGTTACATACAGCTATGCAATAGATTCGGATGATTCGAGTTTGTTCGTGTCTTGGAAGGAAAAGTTTGATTCGCTCAAGGCTACAGCCGACAACATCCACAAGGATGCGCCGAACGGCTACGAGTTCAATATGTTCGTGGATGCCACGCTGAGCGACGGCAGCGTTCAGCGCCGTGCCGTTTCTGAACTGACCAGTAGTTCGTTCTCGATTTCACGGGACTTTACCTTGACAGCGGGAATTTCGATTGTATCGCTCAAGTTCGCCTATGGCTATGAGGGTGACGGCCAGCTGGTCATCAACGCACAGTCGGGCCATGACCGTATTGACGCATCGAGTACAAATGTAACTCGCAACGACATGGTTGTTTTCGGTGGTCTCGGTGACGATACCATAAACATGAACTGTGGCGGCATAGCCTTCGGTGACCGTGGCCAGGTCCTTTATAATAATGGTCAGGTAAATGGCGTAGATGTTGGCGATACGGTGCTCGGCTCTACGGTTGGCGATATTGATGCAGAAAATCCAGTGTTCATTGACGACTATACCACTGGAATCGGCAAGACTCCGGGACGTACTGCCGATGAACAAGGCAATCCAGTACACCGTCTACAGACAGATGGCGTGAACCGCGATGCTTATCGCATTCAGTCGGTAGATGCCGAAAAAGGTGGCACCGACATGATTAAGGTCGGAGGCACGAATAGTGTCGTTGTCGGCGGTGCCAAGAACGATGTAATAGTCATCGGTGGCGACAAGAATGTTGCCCTTGGTGATAATGGACGTGTTACGTACAATAATGCTGAAAATGACGAGACTGTTTATGGAGATAAGCTTGGTCTTGGCATGCACCTTGTTGAAACGACTAACGACAACGTTGGTGGAGTCGATAACATTGTTATTGCAGGCGACAAGAACGTTGCCATGGGCGGTTTCGCCGGGGACTCTATCCGTATTACCGGTTCCGACAACGTTGCAATCGGCGACGGCGGTCGATATACCGTTACACCGGAACGTCTCTATGCAGAGAGCAAGAACGAAGGGGATGGTGGCCAGGACTACATCAGTACTGGAGACGGAAAGAACGCTATCATTGGTGGAACCGATAAGGACACAATCCGCACAGGTGCAGGCAACGACGCCATTGTAGGCGACGGTGGCAAGGTCATCATGGACCTTGAGCGCAATGCGTTGATGGTCACTAACGAGGGCTTCAACGTGGGCGAGGACCTGGGAACAGCCGGAGCCGATGACATCGACGCTGGTGACGGTGACAATGTCATCTTCGGAGGCCTTGGCAATGACAATATTCGTACCGGGAGAGGGAAGGATGTTGTGTTCGGCGACAATGGCTTTGCGACATTCAGGGGCAACGCCTCGGAAGCTCTGTCGCAAGTTCACGATACACTGGCTGTCCCCGAAATCCGCGACGAGGCTACCCTTTCGTTTAATTTCGTGGGTAACTCGCAGACGGGACTTTCGTCTGAAGCTGTCGCGGGTGCGCTGAATGCCTCTCATAACGATGATTTCCGTAGTGACCACTGGAACAACATCGGCGGACCCCTTTCCGGCACTTACGGCAACGACGACCGCGAAATCGTGCGTTTTGACGACGGCACTCGCGCAAGCGCCGTGAGCGTGAGCTACGGCGGTATCGAAAGGCACCGCACCACAGGTACCGACAACCGCATCAACCTGCAGGGCTACAGCCACAACTTCGCCAACTCCTCCACTGACGCAAATGCGGCCCTGATGAACAGCGGCCTCATGACCACGGCACCGAACTCCCAGAACGAGAACAAGCTGG
Organism: Fibrobacter sp.; assembly: GCA_024398965.1. Lineage (NCBI taxonomy): Bacteria > Pseudomonadati > Fibrobacterota > Fibrobacteria > Fibrobacterales > Fibrobacteraceae > Fibrobacter > Fibrobacter sp. The sequence continues at coordinate 155,001 of JAKSIF010000003.1, forward strand.
AAGTTTCCGTTGACGGCCTTGCGCAGTACTTCACGCACTACAGCGTGATTGTGTATCTGGACTTGCCAGACTCCCACTCTGCGGACACAAGCAGCATCCGCAAAGTCAGCCTCTTCCTGGAAGACGAGATAAGCCCAGTCACGAGCTACTTCGTAAATGACGCTGCGAACCATAACTTCAACGGTTCCTATGACCGCGGCACGGCAACGTCTGCCGAATTGGCCACAAGCGCCAACTATGTCGTATTCGATGTCGCCGCGGGCACTTCCATCGACCGCTTCCGTGTGGTAATCGAGGAAGCCTTCCCGGGACAGTCACCCAACGGCAAGAATCTGCCGGGCATCGCAGCCATCCAGGTGAATGGTTCGCTCCACGCCCAGGATGTGGCTGCATCTTCCGACATCACCCACGGTGGCGACGACACAATCTCCACAGGCGGCGGTGACGATATCGTCGTTGGCGGCACGGGTGGCGACAAGATCACCACTTATGGCGATGAACGCTACGGCATTTACGACAACGACGTTGTTTTTGGCGACAATGCCAAGATGGTCTTTACAGACCGTGACAACTCCGGGGCTACGGCCTCCATGCTTTCCATGGCCGAGTCCCTGGATTCCCGCGATATCGAAGGCAATTACGCTGACCGCATAATCACTGGCAACGGTAACGATGTCGTGGTAGGTGGGCTGGGTGCCGACTACATCGATTCCGGAGCGACTGCCGATGCCGACTCCATGCTGGATGGAATCAAGGTCGTTTCCTTCAACTTTACCCGCGAGAACGCGACCGCAGTCGAGATGGTTGCTCCAGGCGAGTATATCCCAGTGCTGGATGATAACAATAGCCCCGTTTATGAGAATGGCGAACAGAAGTTCAACTTTATCCCGCACGAGACTGCTGGCGTCGTGGCAGACAACGACTGGACAAACCTTTACATAAAGAACAACCGCCTGCATATCGTTGGCGAAAACGAAAATAACTCCGACACCCCGGTAAAGCACGATGGCGTCGGGATTTCGCTTGTTGCCTATGACACGGCCGTTGGCAATGGAACGCAAAATTCAAGCCTTATGCTGAAGGATGACGCCCAGCTGGACGGCGACACGTCAAACTCCAGGCTGTTCAACGCCTACTATGCCGCCCAGCAGCAACAGGAAATCAAGCTCACGCTTACGGGCCTTGACACGTTCCGTACGGGGAGTGAACTCGGTGCGAGTGCGGCTTGCGATGTGTATGTTTACCTTGGTGGCGACCAGCAAGGGGTTGACTCGTACAACTACCTGTTCGATGTTTGTGGTCGCCAGCCCGGAGGCAACGCGCTCGACCAGCATTACTACCTGAACGACTGGACTGGCAATCATTTCGACGGCGACTATCGCCAGGTTACATGCTCCGTATCGCCTACTAAGGAAGATCTGCTTTCGCAGGTCGCTCCCGACATGAGCCTGATCGGAAACTACGTGGTGTTCCGTAACGTGACTTCTGCGACTTTCGAAGTCCGAATCCGCAATTTGTTCACCGATACGAACCAGTGGCCGCTGAACCTTCCCGTGATAACGGCCGTGCAGGTCGTTGCCGTGGCGGACCGTAAAGATGATATTGCCATTGGTGGTGACCACGACAAGGATCTTGTCTTCGGTGACGACGCCCGCGTAACTTTCGATATTGACCTCCCGTTCGCCCGCAACGAGAACCAGGCCGATTACGCCAACCGAGCCGTCGAGGCGCAGAGCATCCATATCGACGGCAACGCCGTGGAAATTCCGCTTGATCGCGACGGGAAGCCTGTCGAAATGGGAGACACGATCCTGACCGGCAGGGACCGCGACGTGATTGTCGGCGGCGACTTCGGCGATACGATTACCATGGGCGACGGGGACGATGTGGCCCTTGGCGACAATGCCTCGTTGATCCTCGAACACAACAACCCCGTGGGCGTGTTCGCTCCCAGCGTGGAAATCATGCTGGAGCAGCACTCCGTCAATACTTCCAACGGCGAGGTGTTCCTTGGTAATGACAACACCCAGGCAAGCCAGATTCAGTCCAAGTTCGAGAATGGTGGCGTTCCGGGCGTGAGCCTTGTAGCTTCGACAAACGGTGGTACAGACACTTTCACCGATGTGACAGGCAAGGACTGGACCCTGCAACAGGAAACTTCGTCAACAACTGAATCGGGGACAGGTGGCTCAACAACCGATTCGGGAACGGGTGGCTCAACAACCGATTCGGGAACGGGTGGCTCAACAACCGATTCGGGAACGGGTGGCTCAACAACAGATTCAGGGACGGGCGACTCAACAACTGATTCAGGAACGGAGGATGATACCACTTCCGACATTACGGTTGATCTGTTCTATATCGAAGAACCTCTTCAAATTCAGGCAGGAACAAAACTTCACATTGTATGCACAGGGATTGTTCCAAATCCGTGGTGGCGTCCCTATGTCGTTATATTCCCTGCAGGTTCCTCCCTGCCACAACTCCGCTATCTTACGGAAGACGGCACCCCAGGCGAAATCATTCAACCCGAAAACAACGAATATCGTATTCTGATACCGGAAGTCTCCAACGGTGAAGTATCTCCTGTAATTCACGTTGTTAGTGATGGGAATGGTTTGATTAATGCTACTATGGGTTAGTTTTTGTTAATTTTGGAGTATAAATGCTGAATTCTCTTGATACAGAAAATGTCGGACCAATTGCAAGACTATCCGTCGGCTTCTCCAAGCGCTTGAATGTTTTGACCGGGGATAACGGCCTTGGCAAGACTTTCTTCCTGGACACGGTCTGGTATGCCATGACTCGCAAATGGCCTGCAGAAATAAACCAGAATCTGTTTTCTGGACTTATCGGCAGACCGCAAAATCCCACCTTTGAATCCTCAATTCGCTTTGCTTTGACAACCGAATCGGGGAATGTCGTGAAATACACGGCTAGTTTTGACCGTGAGGAACAGGGGTGGATAGGGCAGGTTGGCAGGCCTTACAACGCGGGGCTTGTCATTTACGCCTTGGCTGATGGAAGCTTTTGTGTGTGGGATCCTGCTAGGAACTACTGGAAAAAGGGAGCCTCTGCAGATATCCAAGAACGCAGACCTGCATTTGTCTTTTCCTCCCGTGAAATCTGGTACGGACAAAAAGATGGTGACAAGTCCATCTGCAATGGGCTGCTTGCAGATATTCTCAAGTGGCAGAACCAGAAAGGGATGGAACTTGAAATTCTCGAAAAATTGCTTGAGAGTATGTCTCCGCCTGATTTCAAACTGAGACTATCTGCACCAACGCGACTTTCTGTTGATGATGTTCGTGACATTCCTACGGTTTCAATGCCGTATGGCGATGTTCCTGTACTTCATGCTTCTGCCGGTATCCGTCGCATTCTTGCTTTAGCCTATTGCCTTGCATGGGCTTACAGTGAGCATCGCAAGGCCAGTGAACTTAGAGGCGTAACGACTACTTCGCAGGTGACATTCCTTATGGACGAGGTGGAGGCACACCTGCATCCACGCTGGCAAAAGAAGGTTCTCAACTCCATTCTTGGAGCCATTGAGAATATGTATGGTTCTGGAGCCGAAGTGCAGGTTATCGCATCGACGCATTCTCCACTGGTCATGACTGCCCTTGAGGATGTTTTTGATTCTTCCCGCGACAAGTGGTTCGATTTGGATTCTATTGAAGGCGGAGTCATTGAATTTTCAGAACGTCCATTTGTTAAAAAGGGCGCTTCAGACTCTTGGCTTACCAGCGAGGCGTTTGACTTGGAATCTTCCCGTTCACCTGAATCAGAAGCCCTGTTGAAAGAAATGAACAATGCTTTGCGCGAAGATTCCGGTTGTTCTCCAGAATACGTCCGTGAACTTTACGTTAAACTGTCGGCACGTCTTTCTCCCTTGGATGATGACCTGTTCGTTATTCGGAGAATCTGCAAGAAGAAGGGCTTTATAGAATGATTCCTGTGAAGTTGCAGATTGAACCTGCCGATTTTGATACGACTGTGCGTAAACCGGGCAATGCCTGGCTTCTATCGAATCCAGGGGTAAAGCCCAGCAGGTACAAAAATTTCTGGAAATACTGCCTGAAAGATCTTGCCAGTCTGTATGGACATTTTTGTGCCTATCTCGCCATCTACATAGAACCCGCGACTGGTGCAGAATCGGTGGACCATTTCGTTCCCAAGTCCGACCCCGTAAACGGTGCAAAATTGGCCTATGAATGGAACAACTACCGCCTTTGCTGCCTTGGCGAAAACCGTAAAAAGCGAACCTCGATTCCCCCGCTGGACCCTTGCGACCCGAACATGAAACCGGATTCGTTCTTCATCAATTTTGGAGATGGTTCGATTTACCCGAACCCGGCTTTCGACGTTGCCTACAGAAAAAAGTGTCAAGACACGATCGATGCCCTGAAGCTTGACGGAAGCGACTGTAGGGAAATGCGTAAAAGATGCTTTGAAAAATATGCTCGTGGTATAGTTTCTATTGCAGACTTGAAGGAAGACGCACCGTTCATCTATCAGGAAGTTGTACGCCAGGGCCTTTAGACTGCTATTCCTATTCCGCGGTCAAGTCCTCTCTTAAAACGAGTTTGCCGCCAGTCCAAGATTCCAGCCCATTCTGGAGCAGCAGCTTGCCAGTGGCCCGTTGCAGCCTTACGTCGATGATCCGCAATGCCCTCATATTTTCGAGCTGCCTGCGTTCCGCCTCGCGAAGGTCTTCTTCCATCTCGAAAATTTCGCGATAGTTGCTCTTGCCCAGGGCTAGCTTCTTGAATTCCTCTTCCAGTTCCTTCTTGTGGTATTCCACGGCGATCTGGCCGTAACGCCACTGTTCGCGGATTTCCTTTGCCCTGTTCTGCAAAATGCGGTATTCCTCGAATATCTGAGCCTGCAACAGGGTGAGCCTTGAACGTGCCGCCCTAACGCTGTATTTCTGTGCCGAAATTCTATGGCGTTCGGCAACTCCACCAAACAGGGGAACGTTGATTTCAATTCCGCCCGCAAGTACTGTCTGTCGCTTTTCCTCGGTCTTGAAGTTCCTCACGGCTTCCCGTGCGTTCTTGTTCCTGCTTCTTATGCCATAATTGCCCACAAGGTCAACGGTCGGAAGCCAGTCAGCCTTTCGTGCAGAAAGTTCCGATTCTCGGAGCATGAGTTCCGCTCCCTGTGAAAGGTATGCCGGGTGCATGAGCGACATGGAATCAAGGAATGTCACGGAATCCTGTTCCGTGGCCGGTTCAGGCTCCATCCCGGGCGCCATAGCGATAGGGCGTGTGTCGTGCATGTATTCTCCGGAAGAAAGAACAAGCAACAACGCGAGCCTTGCGCTTCGCAACTTGTCAAGGGCGTCGAGCCTTGCGGACTCCCTGTCGGAGTATTCTGCCTCAGCCTTGCTGTAGTCCATGGCTGAAAGCAATCCCAGCTGCAATCTTTTTCCGGCATCTTCCAGAATGTCGCGAGCGACCTTCGCAGATTCCGTGGCCGAAGCCAAAAAACGGTCCGCGTAGTAATAGTTCCAGTAGGCATCACAGAATTTTTCAAGAATTTCATTCAACGCATCACGGAACTTCTGGTATGCGATTTCCTTCCGCAACCTTCCTTGTTCCAGTTCGTTCATCGGCGACAAAAATAAAGGGCCGTCCTTGAGCAAGTGCTGGCGTAATTCCCCGCCAAAGTAAAGCTCCGACGTGTAGTCGCTGTGTGTATATGCGGCCTGGTTAAAGCCCACGTTGTACTCGGTGCCTGTAGGGAGTGCCCCCTGTACACCGATCTTGTATTCTTCCTTTGTTTCCGTGAATAGTGCACCTGGTCTTTCTGCGGTTTCCTTGAAGGCTCGACCGACAAGTCTTGGCTCGAACTTGCCCAGGGCGCTGGATGCCGACTCCGATTCCGACAGCCAGGCAAACTTGGCTTCGTTTACGTCGGCATTGTTTGCAAGCGCCGTCTGCAGCGCCGTCTCAAAATCAAGGAACAGCGAGTCACCCTCGGCAAAGGCGAATGCCGTGGCGAGCAAAATGACGGTGTATATCGCGCGGAATTTCATTTCAGGATGACTTTCCCCGTGACACCTGGTTCGATTGCCTTGTCAGCATTGTCAAAGACGATCTTTATGGTGCGAAGCATGCTGGCCTTGTCAACCACAGGCGAGACGAACTCGATTTTACCCTTCTTGCTTCTGCTCTGCTTGCGACCGTCCAGGGTAAGGCTCACCTTCTGTCCGACTTTCAGCTTGCCAGCCTTGTCTGCGATTATGTAGGCGACCATGCGGCAGGTGCGTACATCCGCGATTTCCAGGATTGGCTCCAGCGCCTCGACGCTTTCGCCGTTGTTCTTGGAGATCGTTGCCACCTCGCCGTCAAATGGGGCTATAAGGAACCTTTTAGACAGCTCTACCTTGGCCAGGTCATGTTCCAGTTTCGCACGTTCCTTATCGTTTGCTGCGGCGGAGTATTCGGCTGAGGCCACGTCGTAGTTCATCTGCTTTTCCCAGACCTGTTCAGCGCTCACGGAGTTGCTGTTCTCAAAGAGGTTCTTGGTTGCATCAAGGTCCTTCTTGTAAGTCTCCAGCTTTGCCTTTGCCGAATGCAGAGCCGAGGAGTCCTTCTCTGCCATCGCCGTAATGCGAACCCGCAGCTGCTCCTCGTTGTTCTCCAGGCTTATCAGCGTATCGCCCTTGTGCACAAAGGAACCTTCCTTCACCCAGATGCGTTCAATCTTGCCCGATACGGTGAAGCCGATGCGAGCCTGGTTTATGGGTTCTGTAATGCCATCGAAAGTACCCTGGGCAAATGCTCCCATGGCAAGCCCAAGGATCAATACGAATTTCCTGACCATACAGGCTATTCCTCAGCCTTGCTAGAAGAACTGGCGACGCTGGAAGAACTTGCTTCCGCAGAGGAACTGGATGTTACAGATGAACTAGAAGCCTCGGAAGAACTGGATTCCGGAGCCTTGGTCAGTTCAGTGAGGATGGTTAGCCCTTGCATGTAGAGGCCGTTCCTTGCGTGTACCGTAAGGTTCATGCCGATGGTATCGCCGGCAACAAGGGAGTCGTCGAAGGTCTCGAACATCTTGACGAACAGCGTATCCACCTTTGTCCATGCGTCCGCATTCGGCGATTCATTCCCTGCATAGACAGTCTTCTTTGTCTTTGGAGTCTTGCTCCATTGCACTCCGCTCCTGTCTGTTGCGAGAGTGTCGGAGAATTTAATCCACAGTGTATCGTTTACGGAGAACGTGGCGCGGTAACTGCTGTTGGATGCCCAGGCGTTGCTGGTGACCACGTACATTCCGCGACCGGTCGTAAATGCCGCATCGCCGGATAGATTTTCGGTAAGCCTTTCGCCCGACTTTGTATAACCCACGATGCTTACGGAATATCCCTTTTCTGCCTCGAAGGGAACCGCGTGACGAAGGTAGAGCGTATCGCCCTTGACTTCCGGGGTGAGCATTACGGTAGAATCGCTTGCGATACTAACTGAGAGATTTTCCTTACTCAGGGCTTCGCTGAAAACATAGTAGGGCGTGGTAAGCGGCGAAACGTTGCTGTAACCCATGCGGTTTTTATCCATCACGTTGGATGCGATGATGACTGGAGCACTTTCCATGAGGGTGTCACGGGCGAGGAACGTTCTACCAAGGTCGTAAACAGCGTCTGAACGAAGTCTTGGCAGGACCTTGTTTGCAAAGCGGTAGGTCTTGCCCTTGTAAACGAAGGATTCTGCCGTAAGCGTAAGTCCAGAATCTGCAGGAAGCCCCTTGAACGAGAAGGCCCCTAGGGAGTCTGTCGTCGCAAGGAACGTCTCTGGAGCGATGTTGATGAAGCTTGTGTCCTGATGGACGATTCTGAGCTGCACCTTTGCTGCCGGGGACTTTACGCCAGTCGCCTCTTCCTGGATAAACAGTTCGCCAGAAACGCCTGCGTTAAGCGGCGAAAGCCTGATTACACGGGAACTGCTTGCAACCACACCCTCCATATAGCTGGATTCGCCCGTAGAAGAAACCGTTACAACCTTCGGCGCATAGAACAGCGTATCGCCATCATCAACGTCATAATGGCTGAAAGTGAATGTCCGCTGGCCGTATGGCAGACCGTCTATGAAAAATGCGCCAGACTTGTCGGTAGTCGAGGTCTTTTGTTTACCGGAATCATCGACGTATTCGATTGTAGCCCCGTCGAGACCGATCCCTGTGGAGCCATTTACCACGCTACCGGAAAAGGTCCACTTGGAGTAGTCGTCGCCTTCGGAATCGGAAACGGAACAGCCCGTAACAAAAGCCATGGCGGCAATCAGCAATGAAAAAACGGAGTTGGTCTTTGACAGGTTCATAAATCCCCTTGTTTAGACAAAAAAATTTAGTAAATAGGTTATATTTTGCTAAATATCTATAAGGAATTAAACTAAAAAAACAAAGGAACTTGATATGGCCGAAAATAAACAGCCCACAGTAGAATGGAATGACAAGGACATGCGCACCACTTACGTGAACGCAACGAACGTAGTTGCCGGTCGAGAAGAAGTGATGATGATCCTCGGTGTAAATCAAGCCTGGCAGATGAACCAGGAAAAGGTCGATGTCGCAATCTCTGACCGCATCGTGATGAACCCCTACACCGCAAAGCGCCTCGCTATCATGCTCAGTGCTACCGTGCGCGCCTACGAAAACAAGTACGGCAAGATTGACCTCGGCTTGACTGCCCCGGCTGCAAGCCCGGCCCCGACAGCTCCCGCGGCAAACCAGAAACCTGCGAAGTAAGTGGGGCTATTTAGACCAAGCCTTGAGGTAAGGCGTTGAAGATTTGGCAAAGTTTGGACAAATACTGAAAGGGCTTTGTATATGAAATTAAGCAAGATAACGGTCCGTGGTTTTAAGTCGTATAATCAAGATTTGCATGAACTTGAGTTGAGTGATGTTACAGTTCTCCTAGGTGCAAATGGTGCAGGAAAGAGTAACTTGATTTCCTTCTTTAACTTGATTGCTCATGGGATGACAAATGCTTTGCAAGACTACATCAAGAAGAATGATGTAAATTCATTGCTGCACTTTGGTTCTCAGAACACTCAGGACATGAGCTTCTCATTTCGTTTTTTGGACGACAAGGCTGTTGATGAATACAAGGTTTCACTTTCTTATGCCAAACCAGAAAGACTTTATGTGAGCTCGGAATCGTTCTGTTATACAAAAAAAGATTGTGAAAAGCCCTTTGAAAGACAATTGGACGGGGATTTTGAGTTTGCCCTGGCTCGGGAAAATGATGATACAAGTGCGTTTGTGAAGAGACTACTTCAGAATGTACGCGTGTACCAGTTTCATGACACGTCTGACACGGCAAGGATAAAGCAATCTTGCTATGTTGATGATTCCGCATATTTGCGCAATGATGCTGGAAACCTCGCTGCATTTTTGTACAAAATGAAAAATACGGAACCGAGATACTATGAACGTATCGTAAAGTATATCCAAAAAGCGATGCCGCAATTCAAGGATTTCAGCATTGATTTAATTGACGGAAAAAGAGTCCGTCTAAACTGGATTAGCTCCGATAATGCTGATTATCTGTTTGGTCCGCATCAGTTGTCTGATGGCTCGCTTAGATTTATGGCCCTTGCAACGTTGCTGTTGCAGCCTCCTCAAAATCAACCCAAGGTGATTGTTTTGGATGAACCAGAACTTGGCCTACACCCACAGGCTGTATATGTGCTTTCGTCCATGATAAAGATGGCGTCACGTAATGCTCAAGTAATTATTTCGACCCAGTCAACAAACCTTGTGGATGAATTTTCTGCAGAACAAATCGCAATTATCGATCGTGATGAAGCAAAGAAAACTTCCGTCATAAAAAAATTGGATACAAGCGCTCTTAGGGAATGGCTTGATGAATACTCTCTTTCGGAACTTTGGGCGAAGAATGTGCTTGGGGGACAGCCATGAGAATGCTGAATGTGCTAGCGGAAGGATATTCTGAGAAAAATTTTGTAGAGAAAATGTTGGGACGGTATCTTGATCCGCGGAACAGAATGATTTTCTCACGGTGCGTAACCACTAGCATAGACCGCCGAAAAGGAAAAATTCATCGGGGAGGAATTTCTTCTTATGTCAAGGTGAAAAACGATTTGCAGAAATGGCTGAAGGAATGTCCCGGCAGCGATGTTCGTTTTTCTACAATGTTTGATTATTATGCCTTGCCCGTAGATTTTCCTGGATTTAACGAAGCTAATCAGAAAAATGACGTGTATGAAAAAGTCAAGATCCTAGAAGAAGCTTTTGCAACAGATATTGGAGATTGGCGCTTTATTCCATATATCCAGCTTCATGAATTTGAATCCTTGATTTTTGTTGACCCGCAAGCATTGGATTTTACCTATATCGATAAAGAGGACTCCATCAGTAATCTCGTAGAGATTGCTCAAGAATTTGGCAACCCAGAATTGATAAACAACGGACCCGAAACTGCACCTTCCAAGAGGATTCTCAAGGAAATTCCAGAATATGACAAAGTTGTTGCAGGTGTGGACACTTTGGAACTTATTGGCGTAGATTTGCTTAAGCAATCATGTAAGCATTTTTGTGAATGGGTTGGAAAACTGGAAAATGTTTTTAGGGATGCGTGAGTGATATCATTCCCCCAAAAGGTTAGTTCACCCTGCGGGAGGTTTTCTTCATACCAACAAAAGCCCAGTCTGTCTGACTGTTTTTTTTCCCCAAGTGTGTTCGTGGCCCAGCAGCTTGGCTAACCCCTCCCGCGTGGCACGGGCGAACCTTTTGCCGAACCAGCCGCTCTTGCGGTAGAGTTCGTCTATCCTTGCGCTAGTGAGCGTTGCTACCAGGTGGATCTGGGCGGACTCCTCGTCGTCGAAGGGGTGCGCCCAGCGTTCGGCAGCGCCTTGATGATGGCGCCCTGGTCGAACTGCGGCTTTTCCTGGTTCTGTGCGGTCATGGACTGTCGGTTAGGGTGTGGTTTGGGCGGAAATAATTAAGATTTAAGACTTTTTATCTTTTCCCATTCGTTTCGGTGCTGTATGCATTCGTTAATAATTTTGGATAATTCATTTTCATTAGTTAGCTTTAATGCGAACTGTTTCTTTGCGATAGCTTCATCTAATGAGTTGTTTTGCAATTTGAGATTTTGTTCGGCAAGTGCATTTGCAATGTTAGCTTTTTGGATGAAGTAGGCCATATGGTCCAATACAGAATTGATTATTTTTGCGTATACAGCATCAAATTCTTTACTGTGGTATGCAAGTTGTTCTTCTAAAAAGCGAATTTTCTTTTCTAGAAGAAAAGACTCTTTTCTATAATATGGTGTTGCTAATTTTTCAATAATAGAGTTTGCTGCGGAATCTATTGATTTGATTATATTGTCGATATTATCTTTTTCAGAATCGTAAATGTGATATCTGAATTCAACATGATGTCGTTCGCTAAGATCTTTTTTATTATTCGTGATTTTAATTATTTTTATTGCGCAAAAATATCCGTTTGAATTCTCTAGGATAATGACATTCCCTGCAACTAGCGATTTGCACCTTGAAGTAAAATTAAATGCTTCAGGAATGTTTTGATATTGAGGGAAATCTACGATGTCTGGATTGAAAAATAGGCTTTTGACTCCGTCTCGATAACAATAAATACTGTCATCGCCACATTCACTCCATCGTGTATCGAATGCTTTTTTGCCGTTTCCTATAATGAAACTGCCATTGTTTAGTGTGTAGTCTAAAATTATAGAGTCTTCTGAATTCGTGTTTACGAAAATAGGAAGTTTATTTTGTTGTGAAGAATTGCTTTCTTTTGGCATGTGTACCAAGTTGTTACGTTCAAAATAACGTAAGCCAAGAGATTCCACAAAAGACATTTCCGCCAACATTATTTCATTTTTGTGATTCTCTATATAGTCTGAATACTGTTCGTCTTGTAAATTTGGATTGTCTGTTTTTAAAAATAAAATCAATGCTTTTGAACGCACTGCTCCGAGTGAGATTTTTTTGGGAAACGCATATGTGGTGTATGGATTTTTTTCTCCATCGTCATAGAAGATTTCAGAAGATGCTCCACAAGCGTAATCAATAAATTGATTGTATGCTTTTCGTTGATAAGTTAATGAGTTGACAGTAAAGTAATTGCTGTATGAAGTTTTCCAAAACCAATTTTTTAAATCATTAATTTGTTTTTCTGAGGGGTTTGAAATCTTTCTAAAGAATTCCATTATAAAAATTAACTGCATGTTATAAGGCAGGTATTTGTATTTGTTTACATGCAATTCGTTGTGAAGGAATTGTACCGCCTTTTTGATAAAGGGGATGGTTTCTCTCGTCGTCTTTGCAAAATCATCTCGTTGGGCTAAATGCTCAATGTCTGTTTGGTCAAAATATAATTTGCCAAAAGAACTTTGAATGCAACGAAATAGAACATTTCTTGATGTTTTTTCAAATCCGAATTCTTTTAAATCGCGCTGTGTTTTTGTAATTTCATCGGAAAACTTAAAATTGTTTTTTTTGTACGACAACGCATTGACCATCCAGTCAAAAGAAATGTCTACGCCTTTGGAATTTAGCCTAGAAAAGATTTCAACAGCTTCTTCAATATTTGCATCATTAATTTCAATACATGCGATTTTATATTCGATGAAACGACTTGCAAGGGAGTCTGCTCGGTCTAAAAGATTGTCGATTTCGTCTTTAGGAATCTTTGGCTCTATGTTTGTTCTAGAATATTGGCGAAAATCACTGCTGCTCAATAAAACGTGAAGCGGGACCTGATACGGTTGCTTCATTACATCGTTACGTGGGTAGAAAAATTCTTCGTTTTTTAAATCGTAATATAAGTTAAACAAAGATTTATACATTTGCTCATCACAAGCAAAACTTGATTTATCTGGGTTTGTCAAGCAACCGAACATTGAAGAAAGTCTTTGAAATCCGTCAAGAACATACCATTTTTGGTCATTGTTTTGGGGTAGCTCGAATGGTCCAACTTTACGAGATTCTTCCCAATTCATTTTTTCTGAAGGCTTCCATAGCAGAAGAGATCCTATGGGATAATTTTTTTTAATGCTGTCAAACAAATCCTTAATATTATCACAAGTCCAAACAAAATCTCGTTGGAAGGGGGGGACGCAAACTAGCCCTTGTTTTACTTCCGTGATAAGCGAGCCTATTGTTTTGATTTTTGTGTCAATAGTAAGTTTTTTGCACATATTCCCTCTATAGAATTTTTTCAAGTTCTGAAGCAATATCGCTTAGTTCGTTAGGATTTTGAGACATTCGTTTTTGCAATGATTGTCTGTGCACATAAGATGATTCTTCAAATTGTTTTGACAAACGTTCTTTAAAATTTGCAATACCAGATCCATTCGACAAGTAATTCCAATTAGAGTCACTTATAGTAGAATAAAGTTTTTTTATTTCCTCTTTCATGAAATTTCTATCACATGCTGTACAAACAACCATTTTGTCAGGATCCTGTTCAGGTGTATATGACGAACGAAACTTGTTTCTTATTCTAAATCCACATTGAATGTCGTAGAAATCCTTTTGTATATCAGTTAAATGCATAAAAGCATTGAACCAATCGCTATGTACTCCACATATTTCTTGTATGGCATCTTCAGGTAAATAATTTTCTGCTTCTCTCTTTTCAAGAATGTGATATTTTATATTCCACTTATTCAAGTCAGATATTGCCCGATCGTATTTATGGTTTTCATCGCCGAAAAATTCCCTGTCGCTGTCCCAAAGAACATAATATCTAAAGAATTTTATTTTGTTTTTAAAATCTTGTTCTTTTCTAGAAAAAATTGCTTTTGTTGAACCACACCCGCCTAGATGCTGTGGAAGAATTTTATTCTTCTCTAAAGCTTTTTTTATTCGAGTACTTCCAAAATGCTTTATAATGCAATTAAGAAAATAACCATCGTTTTGAATGTTCTCTACATAGACATACATTGGCAAAGTAACATAATCTATAGCTTCTTGAATATTGAAAACTTTTTTTACGATTTCTGAATGACCATTCATGCAAACGTCGATAACTTCACCGCGATATGTGGGTAATGTCATGTTAACGTTAATTGATTGCTTAATTATATTTTGTAAACTTTGGGGAAGAGATTTGAACGATCCGGTTTTCAAAGATTTCGGTCTGACGAGAATTGAGTTTATTCCTGAACTAAGAGATATGATAGAAAGTAATCCTATCAACTCTTCTATAGCCCCCCTTTCAAAACAAGAATCATCAATCCTACAAAGCATTTTATACCTTATTTTGTGCTTCAAAAATAGCTATCGATTCTGCCAAAGTTTCTTCAAAAACACCTTCTGGCCAGTAATTTACTGATCCATCTTCATTTATTTCGACTGAAGCAAGTTTGCTACAGCACTCATTTTCATCAAATTCTACAGAATAAAGAGCGACGTCATTAACAGAAAGTTTTCCTTCTGCAATTAATCTTCTTAAGCGTAGAATAAAATTGATTGAGTGGGTTTCTACAAGATAAGATTTGTTGCAATCATTTTTTGTGCTTAAGGCGATTAATTCTGCAAGGTTTCCATGAGCTGCCGGATGCAAATGTGTTTCCGGTTCTTCTAGTACAATAATGGTCGGTTCCTCGCATGTACGACTTGCTCGCGTAACAATCGGAAGGGATTGGGCTATGCCTACGCCAGCATCTGTAATATTTATATTTAATTTGTCTGCTTGTTCAATTTCAATGGAGTAAACAGGATCTCTGTCACGATTTACTTTTATTTTCCATCCATTGAAATTGTTTTCATACCACTTTGAAACATTTTTTAGAAGTTCTTGATTAACTGTTTTTGAATCATCAATTAAAAACTGGTAGTTGATGCGACCATCATTTTCTTCACAAGATTTAAATGTGTTTGATTGTAAAAATGCGTATGGAAGCCAACGAAATGCTCCAATGTAATCAATGTTGAAGCGCAATGTGTTTATAATTTGTTGAGCAAACAGCTTGTATTTGTCATGACTTGGCGTAATTCCGTTAAAATACACTCCTGGAACGGGATTTTTTGTTACAAGATCATGAAGTTCGTCGTCCTCACCAGGTTCAAGTCCAATTTTGTCGTCTTTGTTTTGAGCTGTCCAGCGTTCTATTTTCGAATGGCCATTTTCTTCGTTGAAAAAAAAAGAAAATTCAAGAGAATTTTTTTTGTTATCTTCAAAAAAGAATGAAACAGCTCTATGACCACGACCATACACAAGGCTTCTCATATCCTCGATGTGTAGTCCGTTTTTTGTAGGGTCGAATACTTCAGCAGATTGGCAGTTAATGGCTGATTGTAAAATCGATGGTATTTTGAGAATAGCGCTTTTGCCAGAGTTGTTTTTTCCAAAAATTACTGTGACGGGTTTTAATGAAAGCGTCTGTTCGTTTTTGAAAATTTTATAGTAGCTAAAACGAATGTTTTTTATCATATTATCACCTAATGTGTATAATTTAGATTTAAATAACCTATAATGATTGCTGAATTCAAAAAAAAAGATGCTTTTAAGAATAGTTGTCCTGTTTTAATGTCATAACCTTGAAAAATATCCCGGTGTGACGTGTTTCACGCTGGTTGTGAAATGAATACGGTTATAATACGCCCACGTTCCAGCGGTATACAAAAAAAGTCGGACTGCGGGGCGGGGTGTGGGGTGAATATGGGGGCGTTTTACCCTCTTTTGGGGTGTTTGTGGCTGGTCAAATAGCTTTCTTTATTATCTTTTTCTTAAAAATAAGAACAGATTTTGTTCCTATGAATGAATCGGATGTAAAAGTAAAAGGGCCTAGCCCCTATTCGATTGCGCGGTTGAAACCGCGATTTATGGTGGATGCCTTATCCATCGAGATTCTGCTTTCAAAAAAAGTTTAATAACAGGAGTACCAAAAGATGAACAAGTTCAAGACACTACTTTTCTTAGCCGTGTTTGGCGGAATAGGCCTTTGGGGCTGTGACGATTCTTCGTCGGCAAGTGATGACAGACAAACCAAAACATCTTCATCTAGTTCAATTGTGTCAGCGACATCATGCAAGGACTGCGAATACGGAACATTGACCGATTCACGTGATGGTCAAACATATAAGACCATTGTTATTGGCACGCAAACCTGGATGGCTGAGAACTTAAACTTTGAGACGGAAGAAAGCTATTGCTTGGATGATGACGCGGTCAATTGCTCCAAATATGGTCGCCTGTACAAATGGGCTGCTGCGATGGACGGTGCGGGAACATGGACATCAAATGGTAAGGGTTGTGGCTATGATGTGACTTGTTCTCCAATATACCCGGTGCGTGGCATATGCCCCGAAGGCTGGCATTTGCCGGATACTACCGAATTCAAGACTCTGTTCGATGCCGTTGGCGGCGCTTCCACCGGAGGTATTGCCCTCAAGTCCACTAGCGGTTGGAAAGACAAAGATGGTTCCAGTGGTAATGGAACGGATGCCTATGCTTTTTCTGTTTTGCCTGCTGGTGAAGCGCGCGACTATGGGAGATATGATGGGGAGGGCGGTGCTGCTCGCTTTTGGAGTTCTACTGAAGCGAATAAAGAGAAAGCGTACGATATTAGATTGTTGTTTCACAAGGAGGATGTGTCCATTGATATCCTTTCCCAAAAGTTCAATGCATATTCTATCCGCTGCGTAAAGGATTTGGAAAATTAAAAATTAGGGATTGAAAGACTAAAATTTCAAAAAAGGTTCTAAATTATGAAAAATTTAAAAATGTTGTTTTGTATAGTCGTATTTAGCGTGATTGGTTTTTTGGGCTGTGATGATTCCGCTTCAAGCAATGAACCTGATGAAAATGCCTCCGTTGATTCTTCATCGTCAGTCTGTAAGGATTGTGACGACGAATCAAGTAGTTCTGCTAAAAAGATTGATTCTTCTGCTGAGAAGAATGTAGAATCATCGGATGATGCTGAAACTGGCACGTCTTCTTCAAGTAAGGGGAGGGTAATAAGTAGTTCTTCTGAATACACTACTTTATCGAATGCGTCTTCATCAAACGACAATGCTTTAGAAACATGTTCTGAAGAATTTGAAGGAATGGTAAGAATAAGAAAGGATTCGTCAGGAACTCAGTTGAAGTGGGATTGTACAGATGGTTTTTGGATTTTAAGATCTTCCAGTTCTGCGGCTTCAAGTAGTAGTTATTTCGATACCACAAAGGTTTTTAACCCTAATGTAGAGTATGGCTCCCATACGGATTCTCGCGATGGCAAGGTCTATCGCACGATAGAAATAAACAACGGGTTTATTCCCTTCACATTTTTTGCCGAAAACCTGAATTATGGCAAGATGATTGAAGCCGGAAAAAATCAGTCTGATTCAACGAAATACTGCTATAACAATGATTCATGGTATTGCGAGCACGGCTTTGGCGGACTCTACACTTGGAGCAATGCAATGGGATTCCCGAGTGCTTGTGATAGTGTTTCTGTCGGTTCGGATAAATGCCCTAGTGATTTTACATATCCACTCTCTGGAAATTCGGATTCTGCATTGTATGTATATCATCAAGGCGTCTGTGATGAAGGCTGGCATATTATGAATGCTGGAGAATGGGGACAAATAACAAAATTTTCCCAATCTCTTGCTGCGGTTATTACATCAGAAATATGGGTTCCCGGGCGAGAGAACAGGTATGGAGTATCCTTGTTACCAGCTTCTAAATGGAGTTCAAAGGACGGTTTTGCACCAATTGCACCAATAAATAAACAAGACGAAATGTCTACGTCTTTTTGGTATCCATGGCAAGGCGATTATAACTGGGCTCATGGACCTACTGTCTATACATCTCAGGATAATACCGGCAAGTTAAATGGAATCCTTAAGACGGATGCGGTATCTGTCCGCTGCGTGAAGGATTATAATATTTTTGACTATGTAACATGGTTATCTCAAGAGTGAGTAATTAACATTTTTACAGAACGGAGTTAGTATGTCTAAGTTCAACAATAAGAATGGCAAAAAATATAACCAGAATAATTACCGCATTGAACAACTTGAGCATAGGTTCATGATGGATGCAGCTCCGACAGATACGGACTGGAAAAATGAAATTGATGATGTTGACATTAGTACATATAATTTACCGGCCACAACAGAAGAATCCATCGAGGGCTTGATTGCTTATAATAGCGAAGGTATTGCAAACAGGGTGTCTTTGCCGGACGTCTTGGATAGCAGAGAAATTGATTTTTCTGATGAGGTCGATGACGTAAAGGACTTTGTCAAGGATACCGTTGAAGCTCTTCAAGAAGAAGCCGAAGAAAATGCAGAGAATGCAAAAGATGCTGCACAAGCGGCGTTAACTGTTGCCGAACAAAATTATAATACGGCAAAGGCTGCTTATGAAAGCCTATTTCCAGATCCGAATAATATTAGCCCTGCATTCAGTCAAACCGAACAGGGAATTACTTTGCAAACTTTAATTAATGGTGCTCAGAATGCGTACAATGCTGCTCTAGCTCATTACAATCAAGTAACGACAAACTTTCAGATAGATGCCTCAACATTATGCGCTCGACTTGTCCAAGATAATGAAAACAACAACTGGAGTTTCACGGATAATTCGGGAAAAATAAATGTTTCCATTTCTATAAATCAAGCTGTTTCCATTGACGATAGTTTAGATATTGTTCCAGATATTGCTGAAAAGACACAAATCGATGTTGCTTTTAAAAAGCTTGAAAAAGACAACGTAAAGGGCTTTGCAGAGGTGTCTTTCGAGATTGATGGCAATTCTCAGACATCTATTAATAGCAATACCAGCGTTGAAATCGAATTCGACTTTTTCCAGGATTTATCTAAGATTGATGCTAAGATCGGTATTCTTGGCCTTAAATCCATTGATGATTCCAACGTATCAAACCCTGATTTGAAAATTACGGGAAAAAGTACACTTCATGGTGATACATCGTCTTATGATACTGAATTTGAGTATGACCTTGATTTTAAAGTCAATGATAGTTCTCTTCTGACTATTCAGAATGGATTTTATGTTGATGACTCTAATCATTTGAAATACGCAGGGAAATCAACAGTTGGTCCGAAATGGTCTAGCGGTAGCAATGCTCATGACGAAGAAACCTTTGTTCCTGATTTTGCAAATGTGCAGATGGGAGAAATTCTTAATCAATTTAATGCCATCTCAAAATGGCTTCAAAATATCGAAAGCGACATCCTGAAAAATAATTTCCAGGGAATGATTGAACAGAACGCGTCCTCATTTTTACGACTTTCGACGGTATTTGAAAAAGTTATAAAAACTCCACCGCGTTCTTTACAGGAACTTTTGAACGAAAGTTATTTTAACAACGTAATAGGCATTTCTTTTACAAAAGAAGGTGGCGATAATTTCTGTAATCTTGTCTTTACGGGACTGCAAACATCACAAACGGCGAAAGCATCTTTGAGCGATTCCTTTTTGGGAACGATATCGGATTCTTTAAGTGAAATATCGAAAAACACGCTGTCATTGAGTGTTGGTTCTTCGATGAACTTGACATTAAAAATTCCAATGTCCAAAAATAACGCTTACGGACCGAATGACAACATTCATGAACTTTTGAATAATAACTTAAATGACAAAGTGAAAAATGGCATTGCTAATGTTGTGCAAACAGAAGCGTTTTCGACATACTTCGTTATTTCTGAGCCGATAGAGATGAAGTTGGTATATGATAATGAAGGCAATAAGACTGAGGCGGAGTGTACAATAGCGAGCACCGTAAACGATAAGACTTCTCTAATTACTGCATTTAATACAGCGTTAAATACTGTGATAGACAATAATTTTGATGTGCTGTATGATGAAAATCTTCAAAAATTAGCCGTTTTTTCGGATGAACCAATCACATCAATGTCTTTCCTTAGTGGCAATAGTCGGGAAATTGGTTTTTTCGGTACTCAACAATTCTGCAAGGCTTATGTAATTGAAGGAGATTCAGTAGAAATAGATGGTAATGAGATTAAAGTAGATGCGGATAAAGGTGGCAATTTGACTGCCGCACTTAACGATTTCTTAATGAAAAGTTCTGATTATGTTGATTATTCGGCAATCAGTTTTGGAGGCAAAACTGTTGTCGTATATAATTCGTCTAGCGCTGATTCAAATGAGGATCCTTGGGAAAATTTTTCTGAAGATGGTGACAAAAAATATGTGTTGATTTCATCGACTCTTCCTGTTGTTGTGCCTAAAAGTGAAGGCAACATAACATTTTCGTTAAATGGTATGAACAGTACACCTATTTCGTGTAGCTTTAATGCGAATGACTTTGATGGTTGTTATTCTACGGAAGATGTCGCTCGTGTTATTTCCAAAAAAATTCCTGATAATAGAGGGATAATCGTTGAGTCTGGAAAGGGAAATATTCTTTTTTATTGTAATGATTCCGGCTTTAGCGTCTCGTCAACTCTTGATAGTTTAAATTTTACGTCGCCACAATCTTCAACAGACTGCATGGAGATTGTATTGGATGATGATACTGAAATACATATAAATCTCAAAACTGTTCTTGAAAATCCAAACGCTAAATTTTCCGATGTAGTACAAGCAATCTGCTCTCAATGTGATGCTGTCAGTGGGATGACTGCACTGACTAATGGACTCACGATTTCATTAAGTGGAAAAAAGATAAAGTCAATCTCAAATTTGAATGGATTTTCTATCGCGACATTGTTGGGAATTGCTGGCGATTGGAACGAGACTCCCGTATCTAAAATCGAAATTAAGGCTCCGAAACAGAAAGAAATTGAAATTACAAAATTTGATATAACAGTGAATGAAACTTTAACAGGAAATGGAACGCTTGCTTCGGCAACACTTGGTTTGGTTGGCCTTGATGTTGCAGGAAATATTGGCGTAAGTTCGACTAAGACAATAAACTTGACAACGGGTGAAACTATTAAAGATGTATCGAAAATAGAAACTAGCGGAGGATATCAGAACTATCAAGATTATTTTGATTGTCAGGATTGGGTGCTCACAAAAACTCCTTCAAATTCGGGTTTGAGTGTTTTGTTTGGAAATGGATTGAATGCCGGAAATCGTACTATAGGGAGCATATCCTCTGCATTTAATCAATCGCAGCCTTTTGATTTTATTGCCTTGCCAAATTATGGGGAATTTACTTCGCTTATGGATTCTATTCCAATGTCAATGCTGTTGGAACGGGTCACGACTGCAATAAGAACAAATCTACTAGAAAATATTTTTGGCTATGGGGTTGATGCAAGTCAGTTGAGTCAAAATTCCATTGAGGGAATGTTAAATCAAAAATTGCCATTGTTTGGTAAATCTGCACCGGAACTTTTAGGCTTGGTTGCTAAATTAAATGATGTCATCAGTAACATCTCCCAAAATCAACCGACAACCTTGCAGGAACTAGTTGCACGAGTCAAGAAAACCTTGGGTGCGGCACTTTCTTTTACATTCAATGAAAATAGTATAGATTTTGATTTGGAATGGAACAGAGACTTTACATCTGAACTTATTCCCATAAATAATTTCTCGTTGATGGATTCGGTTAATGTTGGTGGATATGCCGAAGTCTACCTGAATGGTTCCATTCACTCAAAATTCTGTTTTTCTATTGCGACAACGGGATTGACTTTATCCAATGCCCAACTGAAGAATGGGTCTTTTGTGTCTTTCGATGCGAAAATAATCGGTAAGCCGCTAGCATTCGAACTTTCGTTGGCTTTGCTTGGAGATGTTAATAAAAGTGTTCCCTTATTGAATGTGGTTAGTGGGGATAGAGCCCAAAGTTATGTTAACTTGAAGACTTGCGCTTTATTTACTTTGCAAAGTTCTGGATCTGAATCTGCTCTTGAATGGAGTAAAACAAGCGAGGACTGCCGCATTGGCGGTGAACTGAAATTGCAATGCGCTGGGCTTGATGCAGGAACAATCAAGATAGGAGTGCAAGGTGCAAACGACATTAGTTTGTGGCAAGATTCTGAGAATGATGCTGCTGGACAATTTACTTTGAGCGATCTTGTTTCAGGGAATTTTGGCGTAAAATTGCCAGAGTTTCTGCATCAGGCTCCTTTGGGAAATGTCGGGACGGGAAATATTGTTCTTGATTTATCAAATGTCAGTGTGAATTTTGACGATATAGACCTGTTTGGTCAACTTCGGTTGGTTTCCGATGCCTTAAGTTCTGTTTTACGAAAAGCACAAAGTTGCCTTAACACGACTTTTTTGTCAGATGGTATGCGGAAAATACCTCTGGTTGGAGATTCCATTGTTGGTGCTGCCGATTGTTTGACGGAACTGGATGAAAAGTTTATAGAACCATTCCGGAAATTCTCGTATAATACGCAGAATTTAAATGCCGCTGCTGTGGCAGAGCGACTTTATTCCATTCTGAATTCGTATGGGATTTTGAAAAACTTTGAAAAGGTTGTTTCAGAAAATCAGAATGTTGCATGGGCAGGAACCTGTTTTGACAAGTATTATGCCAATGAAGGCAAGCAGTATGTCCAGTATAACGAAAGTGACAGTTGTGCGGAATGGCGTATTTGTCTAGGCAAGACCTTCGATTTGGATGCCAATGCTGATTTTGACCTTGGTATGCCTGGACTTGGTCTTACAGCAGAAGGCGGTGTTGGACTCTCGTTGGAATGGAAATGGTATATAGGCTTTGGCATATCGAAGGAAAAAGGTGCCTATATTCTACTTTCGAAAGGTAGTGATGTTGCCGGCGTTGATGATGGTAAGAATATAGTTGCTGACGGAATTTCCAGAGGTGCGAACTTAACTGGCGATGACATTGTTGTCACTGTAAAAGTGAGCCCAAACGTAGAAATAGATGGCTCACTTGGATTCCTGCAAATGAATGCTCACTTGGTGGATGGTTCTGGCAATGACTTAGAAGGAAAACCTGCTCTTAGTTTTGATTTGTGCATTGACTTGAATGATGGTCGTAATGGTTCTTCAGATGAAATTGATGACCATGGTACTGATTTAACGGCCAATACAGAAATTTCTGTAAATAGCATTGCGTCAAATCTCTCTGTAGAAGCTAATCTGTATGGTGAGGTAGGCTTAAATGTCAAGATGACACTCGGGTTTGACTCGGATAAAGTAGATGTAGGTTTTCCTGAGATTGGGGCGACTTTCAGTTTCCTGTGGAAAACAAAATTTGGCAAGCCTTCCGGTGCACTCAGTTCTGCTGGATTCAAAAATGTCAATTTTGACATGGGCTCGTTTGTTGAAAGAACTTTGCAGCCTGTTCTGAATAAGATTCAAAAAGTCCTTGATCCGATTATGCCTTTGATTGAATTCTTGCAGTCGGATATTCCTGTGCTGAGTTCACTTCCGGGCAGCCCGGAACACCTTACGGTTTTAAGTTTGATAAAGTCTATTGGCAGCGCCAAGGGGTTGGACCTCGGAATGCTTGATGATATAGTCCAACTTGCCAATATGATTAAGACATTTAGTAATCCGTCTGGTTTTAGGCAAATAAATTTGGGCAATTTGGATTTACCAGCAACTACCGAAGGACTTAATCAGTCAGTAAGTAATGTTTTGTCTGGTGTAGGGATGTTTAATTCTAATTTATTTGAATTTAGTAATGGAACCGGGAATAATGATGATTTCGATGACTTAAAAGGATTGAATCAGGATAATGGTGATTATGGGTTGTTCTTCCCCTTTATTCAAAGTGAAAATACTAAAGATTTTGATATTAACGCCCTAAAATCAAGTACCATACAGCTTTTATTCGGTCAAAACGTTGATCTGATTAAGTACAATATGCGTCCGCTTATTTTGGATTTTGACTGGGGCAAAAGTTTTGCAATTGTTGGACCGTTATTTGCTGATATTGGATTCAGCTTTGGAGTCAATATAGATCTTTGCTTTGGCTATGATACTTGTGGACTCAGGACATGGAAAGATAGCGGTTTTAAGGATTTGTGGGCTCTTACCGACGGATTCTTTATTGATGATTTGAGAAATGGGGAAGATGTTAGTGAAGTCATTTTCTATTCAGGCATTACCGCTGGGGCTAGTGTCGGCGGACGCGCAGGGATAGATGTGGGGGTTAATCTCAATATTAACCTGAATTTTGACGACCCAAATAATGATGGTAAAATCCGTTTGACCGAATTGGCGGATAACTTGGCTAATAGTCCCATGGCGATGTTTGATACATCCATGACCTTGCAGGCTCGTGCCTTTGCTTATCTGGATTTATTCTTCTATCGAAAAGAATGGGATTTGTGGAAGAGTGGTGCCTTGGAACTGTTCAATACGGAAAAAGTTTCCAAAGAAACACCTGTTCTTGCAACCGTTCAAGATGGAGATGTGGTTGTCAATATTGGCGAATATGCGGCCAAGCGACTTAACGGAAATGTTGCTGATAATGATGACGAAGTGGAAATAACATGTAGTTCTGGAAAGGTTTCCATTTGTTTGGTTAATCCGAATGGCGATGGTGAGAACTATAGTAAAGATTTCAGTATTGGAGCCGGAAAAACTCTGTACGTATATGCGGGCAAGGGTACTGACAAAATCACTGTTACGGGTTCTGCCGATTACAATGTTGTAATAGAGGGCGGTGAAGACAGCGATGAAATTGACTTGAAAGGATTGTCGCTAACTGGCGGTGCCTATGCGGTTGCTTTAGGTGGTGCAGGGAATGACTACATACTGGGTGTTGATGATGGTGTAAACTTCCTGTTTGGTGAAAATGCCAGGATTGTCCTTTCAGAAGATAAAAAGAAGGTTCTTCTTGCAGAAAATTATCCTGAACTTTCATCCGCTGGAAACAATGTTATTGTCGGCGGAAAGGGTAGCAATTATGTATTTGGTGGCCTCGGTAACGACTATATTGTTGGAGGAGCATATGCTTCAGACAATTACTTGTTTGGTGACTTTGGTCATGTAGAATTTGATGCGCTGGGGAACTTGAACAAGATTGCTCGCACGGATCTCTTTGACGAGGGGGGCGATGATACAATCTTCGGGAGTAATGTTAAGGACCATATCTATGGCGGGGCAGGAACCGACAGCATTGATGGACGTGAAGGTAATGATGAAATTCATGCCGGTAAGGGAAACGATGTCGTTTACGGTGGTTCGGGTAGTGATGTAATTTACGGAGATGATGGCGTTGATGTGATATTTGGCGATTCCGTGAATTCTGGATTTATTATTGCCGAAGAAAATAATATGACGACGGCAGCAATGCCGTATGCTTATGTTTCGGAAGAGTTGAAGAAAAACCTGGGCTTGTCGAAGACTGTTGATGAAGAAAGCGGTTCGTCGCATAAAAAGCTGGAAACGTATGACTTTGTAATTCATTATGAGGATGTAAATCCAGATGAGTCTGTACTTATCACCCGTGCAAATGAGGCTTATTCTGAACAATTGTCTTCTGTTGGTGATGCTGTACCTGAAGCTGAATCTTTTGACGATGTCATAAACGGTGGTAATGGTTCCGACATTATTTTAGGTAATAGCGGAAACGATATCATTGAAGGCGGCGCTGGAAATGATTTAATTAAAGGTAATGAGGGTGATGATATCATTACAGGTGGCTTTGGAGAAGATTTGCTAGTTGGCGGTCAAGGTAATGATATTCTTGATGGTGGTGCCGGGAACGATATTGTGTTCGGCGACGATGGCTGGACTAGCTATGCAAACAAGGGCTCGGCCACAGGCAATTTATTTACAAATTCACCCAACGACAACCAAAAGGAATCCCAGAATCTGACTTTCGGATATGGGATAACGGCTTTTGCAAAAAATTTTGAAGTTTTTGCAGATTCGGTTTCTAATAATGATGGCGGTGCCGACACGATTATAGCCGGCAACGGCAGCGATTTTGTTGATGGTCAAAGCGGCGATGATTCCTACATTGTGAACATGATGGGTGGCGGCAACCGCGCTTACACCAATGTCATGGATTCTGGCGAAATTGACGCTGCGGATTCCCTGACAATAAATGGAACTATCAACGACGATCAGTTCCTTGTTCGCGCATCGAATAGCGGTTTAGGCATGGTCGCCATGCTTCCTGAATTGGGAGGAAACGCTAACGACACAAGCGTCAATAGCCAGATTGAGCGAGTAAACTTCTGGAATGTGGGTGGAGGTAAGACCGGCATAGAAAACCTCTCCGTTAATGCCGGTGCCGGAGACGACAGGATTTCCATTGATGGGACCCTTTCCACGATCTCTATTGACGCCGGTGCCGGTAACGATACTGTAACGGTCGGCCAGATGTTCAATTCCGAAAGAACCACCGATACGGGGCTGAGCAATGTACAGCTCAAAGATATTTTTGATACGACTCGGACAACGCAGGGCTACCTGAGCAATGGTGTCGAACATGCTACATCTATAATTGGTGGCGAAGGTGACGATACTTTCAACGTACTGCATAACAAGGCTGCCGTATCTCTTTCTGGTGGACTTGGTGACGATACGTTCAATGTCGCCATGTATCAGAAGGATGAGGGCGAAGGTAAAAAGTCGATTGTCGAGAATGGTCCTGTCACGCTGATTGGCGGTGCCGGTACAGACAAGATGAGCATTGCGGGTAGCGAAGGTGATGATTCTTTTGTCATATCGCATGGACGAGTGTTCGGCGAGGGGATTGACGTGCAGTCTGTCAGCATCGAAGACAAGAATGTGTACGGTGGCGATGGCGACGATTCCTTCTATGTGCTGGATACAGAAGAGAATGAAGTGACAAAGCTCTATGGCAACAAGGGCAACGACAGTTTCCACAATGGAGGCGTGGGTTCCGCCGATATGCCTGCGTTCCTGAACGCTACGGCGACGGATTCCGAAGCTATAAATGTCGTGTTTGTCTCTGCAGATGACTACTCTGTGGTACTTGACACCCCGTATGCGACTCTGCCGGAGAATGGTAACACAATCAACGCCTATGCACTTAAACTTGACAGGGCTCCAAAGGCTGACGAGATTGTTTCTGTCACTGTATTCGCCCCTGTAGCGACAACGGAAGCCCATGGCCGCGGTGACCGTGAAGTTTGGCTTGTAGATGGGGAAGATAAACTCTGCAAGTCGATTACGTTCAAGTTTGCCGCCACGGCGGACTTGGCTAAAGGTACGGTTGCATGGAATGCCTTGCAGACGGTAAAGGTGAACGCTATTGGCGACTCCGTTCGTGAAGGCGACGACTATTTCTCGCTGCTGCACAACGTTGTGCTGACGCCAAGTTCAAGTACAGAGGCTTCGAAGGTGAATGCCTGCAAGAACGCCCTTGTATTCCTTGACGAGATCGATAATGAAGCAGACTCCGATAGTGAAGCGGACGTTGATAACAAGTTCTCTGTAACACAGGAAGTTATCGTGACCGGCTCGGATGTAGAGAAGGTTGTAGAGAATGGTGTAGAAAAGGTTGTAGTGAAGGTTGTGGTGGATTCCCTCCTACTGCCTTCCAGTGCAAACGGAATAAATGCCTGGTATATACAGAACGGTTCTCCAGAGTCCATAAATGCAGAAAAATTGAGCGTCAATGAAGGTGTGTTGACCATAGATGTTTCTGACCAGAAATTAGCTGCTGGGACTAGGATTTATTTCAACTATCAGCATGAGGAAGTCCTGCTGGATGACGAAAGCATAGTCCAGATGGCCTACAGCACCGAGGACATGACGGATGTGCTCGAATTTGCACCCATGAAGTATGATGCTGACGGTGGAAAAGAAGTTCCTGATGAAGACAGTAAGATCACTATTTATGCAGAGAGCCTGCTTGAATCTTTGGGAAGTGCCGCCGATGATGTCCGGTATGTTTACAGGACTGCAGGTACTCAGATAATCATCCTTGACAGGGTATCTCGAAAGCCTGTATCGCTTCGTGGAAAAATCGCTCTCACGAAAACAGACAATTCCTTCAACCATCCGCATGTGATGATTTTTGACGAGGCAAATTCGTTCCAGAATGTTTCCAAGGAAGAAATCATCTCCCATATGCAGGATGATACCATTGAAAACATCAAGGGCGCTTTGTATGAAGACGGCATGGGCAAGGAATTCAGCCTGGAAAATGTCGGACCGGCCATGCTTCATTACAGCACGGAACCGGATGACGATAATGCTGAAAAGAATGTCGCCTCTACTGCAGATAGTTTAAAATGGGCAGACGCAGCCCAGACTGCCGCTGAATATGACGAGAGCCAGAGTGTTGACCGAGTCTTCACCAACAACATGAAGAATGCCAAGGCGGGCGAAAAGAACGACCTTGAATCGTTGACAGGCTCGACAGAGGCCGATGCCGAATGGATTGAATCGGATTCCCAATCTATCCGATTTACCCACAAGGACAGCGGATCGTCTGTTGAAAATCGCATCGGCATAGGCAACATGGAATATGGCGAGTTCAACCTGGGTACAGGTGCGGACACGGTGGATATACACAAGTCAATCTATCGCGAAGATGGTTTCCAGACCTTCACCGTGGTAAATAGTGGTAAAGGCAATGATGTAGTTACGGTGCACAGCTACAAGGACGGCTCCGATGACCAGCTTGTAATCAACGCTGGCGAGGGGAATGACACCGTGACCGCCACAGACGAGAACGTGACCAGGGAAGGGCTGATCGTATTCGGCGGTCTCGGAGACGACAGGATTGACATTGGCAGCGACAGTTCCCTGGTCTTCGGCGACCGTGGCCAGGTGCTGTATCACGACGATGACGGCAACGTGGTGACACGCCTTGGCGATGATGGCACGGGAACATCCGATTATGCTACTGGCAAGAACAAGGAATCCGAAGCCTACTGGCAGACCGACGGTGTTCGCCGCGGCCCGAGCATTGCCCGCACGGTAACGGAAAGCCAGGGCGGGAATGACGTAATAAACCTCGCTAACGGCAGGAATGTTGTCTTTGGCGGCGTAAATGCAACCCGTACCGACTCTGCGGATGCAAGCAAGCTCGAAAACGAAAAGGAAACAATATCTACCGGCAATGGCGACGACCTTGTCTTTGGCGACGAGGGCTATGCCACCTTTGGCGGACACGCCGCTATAGCAAAAAAACTTGGGCAAGAGAATGCTTCTGAAATCCGCAACGAGGCTACCCTTTCGTTCAATTTCGTGGGTAACTCGCAGACGGGACTTTCGTCTGAAGCTGTCGCGGGTGCACTGAATGCCTCTCATAACGATGATTTCCGTAGTGACCACTGGAACAACATCGGCGGACCCCTTTCCGGCACTTACGGCAACGACGACCGCGAAATCGTGCGTTTTGACGACGGCACTCGCGCAAGCGCCGTGAGCGTGAGCTACGGCGGTATCGAAAGGCACCGCACCACAGGTACCGACAACCGCATCAACCTGCAGGGCTACAGCCACAACTTCGCCAACTCCTCCACTGACGCAAATGCGGCCCTGATGAACAGCGGCCTCATGACCACGGCACCGAACTCCCAGAACGAGAACAAGCTGGAAGTTTCCGTTGACGGCCTTGCGCAGTACTTCACGCACTACAGCGTGATTGTGTATCTGGACTTGCCAGACTCCCACTCTGCGGACACAAGCAGCATCCGCAAAGTCAGCCTCTTCCTGGAAGACGAGATAAGCCCAGTCACGAGCTACTTCGTAAATGACGCTGCGAACCATAACTTCAACGGTTCCTATGACCGCGGCACGGCAACGTCTGCCGAATTGGCCACAAGCGCCAACTATGTCGTATTCGATGTCGCCGCGGGCACTTCCATCGACCGCTTCCGTGTGGTAATCGAGGAAGCCTTCCCGGGACAGTCACCCAACGGCAAGAATCTGCCGGGCATCGCAGCCATCCAGGTGAATGGTTCGCTCCACGCCCAGGATGTGGCTGCATCTTCCGACATCACCCACGGTGGCGACGACACAATCTCCACAGGCGGCGGTGACGATATCGTCGTTGGCGGCACGGGTGGCGACAAGATCACCACTTATGGCGATGAACGCTACGGCATTTACGACAACGACGTTGTTTTTGGCGACAATGCCAAGATGGTCTTTACAGACCGTGACAACTCCGGGGCTACGGCCTCCATGCTTTCCATGGCCGAGTCCCTGGATTCCCGCGATATCGAAGGCAATTACGCTGACCGCATAATCACTGGCAACGGTAACGATGTCGTGGTAGGTGGGCTGGGTGCCGACTACATCGATTCCGGAGCGACTGCCGATGCCGACTCCATGCTGGATGGAATCAAGGTCGTTTCCTTCAACTTTACCCGCGAGAACGCGACCGCAGTCGAGATGGTTGCTCCAGGCGAGTATATCCCAGTGCTGGATGATAACAATAGCCCCGTTTATGAGAATGGCGAACAGAAGTTCAACTTTATCCCGCACGAGACTGCTGGCGTCGTGGCAGACAACGACTGGACAAACCTTTACATAAAGAACAACCGTCTGCATATCGTTGGCGAAAACGAAAATAACTCCGACACCCCGGTGAAGCACGATGGCGTCGGGATTTCGCTTGTTGCCTATGATACAGCCGTGGGCAACGGGACGCAAAATTCAAGCCTTATGCTGAAGGATGACGCCCAGCTGGATGGCGACACGTCAAACTCCAGGCTGTTCAACGCCTACTATGCTGCCCAGCAGCAACAGGAAATCAAGCTCACGCTTACGGACCTTGACAAGTTCCGTACAGAGAGTGAACTCGATGTGAGTGCGGCTTGCGATGTGTATGTTTACCTTGGTGGCGACCAGCAAGGGGTTGACTCGTACAACTACCTGTTCGATGTTTGTGGTCGCCAGCCCGGAGGCAACGCGCTCGACCAGCATTACTACCTGAACGACTGGACTGGCAATCATTTCGACGGCGACTATCGCCAGGTTACATGCTCCGTATCGCCTACTAAGGAAGATCTGCTTTCGCAGGTCGCTCCCGACATGAGCCTGATCGGAAACTACGTGGTGTTCCGTAACGTGACTTCTGCGACTTTCGAAGTCCGAATCCGCAATTTGTTCACCGATACGAACCAGTGGCCGCTGAACCTTCCCGTGATAACGGCCGTGCAGGTCGTTGCCGTGGCGGACCGTAAAGATGATATTGCCATTGGTGGTGACCACGACAAGGATCTTGTCTTCGGTGACGACGCCCGCGTAACTTTCGATATTGACCTCCCGTTCGCCCGCAACGAGAACCAGGCCGATTACGCCAACCGAGCCGTCGAGGCGCAGAGCATCCATATCGACGGCAACGCCGTGGAAATTCCGCTTGATCGCGACGGGAAGCCTGTCGAAATGGGAGACACGATCCTGACCGGCAGGGACCGCGACGTGATTGTCGGCGGCGACTTCGGCGATACGATTACCATGGGCGACGGGGACGATGTGGCCCTTGGCGACAATGCCTCGTTGATCCTCGAACACAACAACCCCGTGGGCGTGTTCGCTCCCAGCGTGGAAATCATGCTGGAGCAGCACTCCGTCAATACTTCCAACGGCGAGGTGTTCCTTGGTAATGACAACACCCAGGCAAGCCAGATTCAGTCCAAGTTCGAGAATGGTGGCGTTCCGGGCGTGAGCCTTGTAGCTTCGACAAACGGTGGTACAGACACTTTCACCGATGTGACAGGCAAGGACTGGACCCTGCAACAGGAAACTTCGTCAACAACTGAATCGGGGACAGGTGGCTCAACAACAGATTCGGGGACGGGTGACTCAACAACTGATTCAGGAACGGAGGATGATCCCGCCTCCGGTGATTCGATAACTCATGTTCTATTCTATAAGCCTACTGAGATTCATGCAGGAGATATTCTTCAAATTGAATGCCAAGGGATTTTCCCGGATCAATGGTGGCGTCCTTACGCCATTGTTTTGCCAACTGGTTTCACTTTGCCGCAGCTCCGCTATCTTGCCGAAGACGGAACTCCTGGAGAAATCATTCAACCGGAAAATAACCAATATAGTTTCGCCATACCGGATAAACCCAGTGACCAAGAATTTTCGGTAATCCGTGTTGTAGCTGATACGGACGGTCGGATCATTGTTATTATGGGCTAATTTTTGTTAATTTTGACAAAGGGAAAAAGGTTCCAAATGATAAAAGAATTCGTTATCAAAAACTTTGGTTGCATTGACTCTGTCAAAGCGGAAAACTTGAAAGGCATTAATTTGGTCGTCGGACCAAACTCCTGCGGGAAGTCGACCTTACTTAAGACCCTGTACGCAGCCAAACGTTCTGCCGAACTATTCCAACGTGGAAAGAATGACGAAAGCTACCAACGATTGTTGTATCAAAAACTTCGTTGGACTTTTCAGGTTGATTCTCTTCAGTCGTTAATAAAGAGAGATGCTTCTTTATCAGCTTGCGTGCAGTTGAAAGCGGATAAGGCCAATGTGTTTTTTGATATTGACAAGAAAAAAGGTTTGGTGTGTTCACCGTTCTTCAATGCAGTAAGACCGACTTCTGTCAATTCTGTGTTTCTCCCTGCCAAAGAAATTCTTTCACTTCAAAAGCTGGTCATCAAAAATCGTAATTTGGATTTGGATTTTGGTTTTGATGAAACCTATTATGATTTGGCTATGGCACTGAATTCTCCGACGACAAAGGGTAAAAATCCACGTGGCTTCGTCAACAGTCGGAAGTTGTTGAAAGATATTACTGGTGGCGTAGTCTCTTTTGACCCCAAAGAAAACCGGTGGTTTCTAAAAAAAGATGGGCATGTTTTTCCCATAGAACTAGCGTCTGATGGTATCAAGAAAATAGGTATTCTTGATACACTGCTTGGAAACAGGTTTTTGACAAAGTCCTCTGTAGTTTTTATAGATGAACTTGAATCCTCTCTTCATCCGTCGGCAATATCCAGGTTCCTCGATATTGTTTATGAACTTTCTGCCTGTGGGGTACAATTCATTATTTCCTCACATTCCTATTTTGTCGTGAAAAAATTGTATCTGCTTGCCCAGAAGAATCGTCAATCGATTCCTATTATTTCTCTTGACGGAGAATGTAGGGTGGAAGACCTTTTGGATGGCATTCCTGAGGATAACCAGATTATTGCCGAATCCATTCGCCTTTACGAAGAAGAGATTGATCTGTGAGTAAGTTGACTTTTGATGAATCAGGGATGCTTTTTGGCCCGTTCGAGTCTTCTCAGGTATTTGCTGTAGAAAAGTTCACTCAGAGCAAGTGCCCTTTAAGCAGGTGTGTTGAATTTTTACTGTTTCAGGGGGATAAGGCGATTTTCCTGGAAGCAAAAAGTTCTTCGCCTCAGAATAGCAAGGACCTCAATGAGAAATACTTGCCATCGATAGTGGAAAAATTATCCGATTCCCTACATCTTGTGGCTAGCGATAGCATGAAAATTCTTTCAGAATCCGATCCGCAGCTTGATTCGTTGAAAAATCGAGTGTGGGATAAGATTTCAATCTGCCTCTATGTGGTTGTTAAGGGTGCTGCCAAGGAAGACCTTGGCAAATTACAGGATAAGTTTAGTGCCTATATTCCGCTTCGAAAATTACGCAAGATTTGGAGTCCAAAGAGAACGGATTGGATTAAAGTGATAAATGAAGTTAAAGCCCGTGATATGGGTTTGATTTCAGATGGAAACGTTGATTCGTGATCCAGGATCGTCAGCGTAAAATCTTCCATGAGTCGTGGTATCGCCTGGCCGGGAGCAGGATTGCTCTGCGGTCCAGTGTTCGTGTACATCGACAAATGTACCGAGGCATTCTCTGGTATGTACTTTACGAGCCGTTTACGAACCAGTATTTTCGCTTGCCGCAGGGGGCTTACTCCTTTGTTTCACGCCTTTCTTCAAAAAGGACTGTCGGCGAAATTTGGAACTCCATGCTTGAAAGTGGTGAAGGGGATATTCCCGGACAGGGCGAAGTCATTGAAATGCTTGCCCAGCTTTACCAGGCGAACATGCTGCTCTATGACGGTGTTGAAGATGGAACAAAACTTTTTGAGCGAGACAAGAAACGAAATCGCAAAAAAGTCAAGTCCACCCTGCTAAACATCTTTTTCCTTCGTATTCCCGTTTTTGATCCGGACCCGCTTCTGAATCGGCTTCGTTGGCTTATACGCATCTTAATCAGCAAGCCCATGTTTCTTGTTTGGCTCGCGACAGTCTTTGTTGCCGTTAAGTATGGGATTGAAAACTTCGATGCGCTCAAGGATCAAAGTGCAGGCTTCCTGTCCCCATCCAATATCGGCTGGGTGTATGTCTGCACCGTTTTTGTAAAGCTGTTCCATGAATTTGGCCATGCAAGCATTGTCAAGCGGTATGGAGGCGAGGTTCATACGCTTGGGGTAATGTTCATGCTGCTAGCCCCCTTGCCCTATGTGGATGCCACGGCAAGCTGGTCTTTTCGCAAAAAGAGGCATAGAGCCTTTGTTGGTGCTGCAGGAATGCTATTTGAATTCTTTATAGCTTCGGTGGCACTGATTCTTTGGGCAAACCTTGGCGGAGGTACGGCAAGGGCTCTGTGCTACAATGTCTTTATCATCTGCTCGGTTTCTACAGTCCTGTTCAACGTAAACCCGCTCATGCGCTTTGATGGCTACTACATTCTGACAGACTTGCTGGATATGCCGAATCTGCAACAGCATTCCGCAAGGCATTTGCAGTATCTTTTGGAACGTTATGTCTTTAGAAAGCGTGATGCGGAGCCAGTTGCCTTTTCCGTAAGCGAAAAACTGATTTATACATTCTATGGAATCGCAAGCGCAATTTACAGGTTCTTCCTGTTTGCAGGTTTTATCGTCGCCATTTCAGCCCATTACTTGATTCTTTCCTTTATCATGGGAATTCTTCTGTGCCTGACCATGGTGGTCATTCCTGTGGGCAAGTTTATCAGGTATGTTTTTTGGGGGCCAGCCCTTTCAAGAGTCCGAAACAGGGCTGTCTTTGTAACAATCTTATTCTTCTCGGTGTTGCTAGGAATTCTGTTTGGTCTGCCTGTTCCTGACACGTTTACCGCCCCTGGAGTATTGGAGGCCCGTCGCTATGAAAATACAATTGCCACCGAGGGCGGCTTTGTCAGCAGGGTTTACAAGAACAGCAACAGTTCTGTTAAAAAGGGGGATACCCTACTGTTGCTTCGCAATAGTGAATTGCAATATGCCATTGATGGAAAACGAGCCGAAATTCAAGAAGCAAAACAAATGTACAATCGGGCGCTAAGTGAAGCCCCGGAGAATATGTCACCGTTGAAAAAGAGGATTGCCGTTTTGAGGCAGGAGTTGGCCGAACTTGAAAAGAGCAAGCGTGAACTTGCCTTGATTGCGGGTATAGACGGTGTGTGGAGTGCTCCCGGAATCGAAGACTATGTTGGGCGTTGGGTTGGAAAGGGTGATTCCGTCGGGATTTTACTTGACACAACTTCCTTTGACTTTTTGGCTGTGGTAAACCAGGAAGAAGGAGCTAGGTTGTTTGAACAGCGGCCCATCCGCATTTCGGTCCGTCTGCATGGCGATGTGTTCAAGGAATTGCAGGTCGTTTCTGCAAAGGCAATCCCCAGCGCCCAGGATCGACTGCCTTCCAATGCTCTTGGGTGGTTCGGTGGCGGCGATGTCGAAACAAGGAGCGACGGAACGTCGGAACAGACTGCGGAGCCTGTTTATTTACTGCGGGCAGAACTGCCAGATTCCGTTGGTGTTCGTGGACTGCATGGCCGGACTGGTAAAATACACTTGTTGCTGGGCTACACACCGCTAGCCACGCAGGGCATTCGCAAGATTCGCCAGGCTTTGCAGAAATACTATAGAATGTAATGGACTTGACACACGATTACAGGCTCACTTCGTTAAAGCA
Source organism: Fibrobacter sp. (assembly GCA_024398965.1). Classification (NCBI taxonomy): domain Bacteria; kingdom Pseudomonadati; phylum Fibrobacterota; class Fibrobacteria; order Fibrobacterales; family Fibrobacteraceae; genus Fibrobacter; species Fibrobacter sp. The sequence continues at coordinate 190,757 of JAKSIF010000003.1, forward strand.
CGTGGAAAAAATCCCCGTGGGTATTGATGCCTTCGTGTTTAGGCTTAAGGGCCGTTTTAAAAGCCGTTCTTCTATCATTCGGAAAATGCTGAAAACGGCGCGCAAGGTCGATGAACAAAGCAAAAATTTTTCGACAAAAAATGATTCTGAACTGAAAGAACGGATTGTCCACTTGTCGGAACTCTTCAAGCGTCCTGTCACTGATTCCGTTTTACGTGAAGCCTTCGCCTTGATGCAAGAAGCTGTTGTTCGCACCATGGGCTACAGGCCTTATGTTGAACAGATTGCGGGAGCCTTGTGCCTTTACCATGGCTATATAGCGGAAATGTCCACCGGCGAAGGCAAGACAATCACTGCTGCCATGTGTGCCGCAATCCGTGGGCTTTCTGGGCAACCTTGCCATGTGATTACCGCCAATGACTATTTGGCTGGTCGTGACGCCCAAATCATGAAGCCGCTGTACGATTTTTGCGGAATTACCGTGGGTGCTGTCACCTCGGCAATGAAGCCAGACGAAAGAAAGAACGGATATTCTGCTTCGGTTACCTATTCCACGGCGAAGGAAGTTCTTGCCGATTTTCTACGGGATCGTATAGCCATGGGCAAGATGCAAAACTTTTCGAAGCGTCTTCTTGATAGATTCAGCTTGCAAGGTGGTCAGTTTGGAAAGGGCGTCGTACAACGTGGACTTTGTACTGCCATTGTAGATGAGGCGGACAATGTGCTGATTGACGAGGCCGTGACCCCGCTTATCATATCCCGTGAAAACAAGAACGAAGGCTTTAACGAAAGTTGCAAAATCGCTTTCGAACTTTCAAAGAAAATGAGGGAAGGTGAAGATTTCCTTGTGGATGGAAAACTTCGTGCAATCCATTTTTTAAGGGACTTTGAAGACATGCAGGAAGACTCCTCGATGCAGGGTTTTTCAAAGGCCGCTTTCTTGAAAGACCTTGTTCGGCAGGCTCTTACAGCTCGGTATCTTTTCTTTGCTGGGCGACAGTATGTTGTAGAAAAAGGCAAGATTGTGATTGTCGATGAATCTACTGGGCGAAAAATGCCAATGCGTTCCTGGAACGGGGGCCTCCACCAGATGATTGAACTCAAGGAAGGTCTAGAACTTTCAGGTCTTAAGGAAACGGAGGCTCGAATGAGCTTTCAGAGATTCTTCAGGTTGTACAGGAATTTTTCCGGCATGACCGGTACTGGCAAGGAGGCTCTTGGTGAATTCTGGACGATTTACGGAGCGCCTGTGTTGTGCGTTCCAAACCATCGCCCCTGCAAACGTAAAATTTCACGCATCCGCACATATTCAAAGAAAAGTGCCAAACGAGCAGCCATTGTTTCGGAAGTCTTAAAAATCCATAAGTGTGGGCGTCCGATTCTGATTGGAACCAAGGACATTGACGAAAGTGAAATCATTGCAGAAATGATTGCAGCAAAGGGTCTCGGATGTCGCATCATCAATGCGGTTCGCAGCGATGACGAAGCTGCAATTATTGCCGATGCCGGTCAAATGGGTGCGATAACGGTGGCTACAAACATGGCTGGCCGAGGAACAGACATCAAGATTCCCGCACAGGTAAAGAAATTGGGTGGTCTCCATGTGATTGCAACCGAGTGCAATCCGTCGTCACGGATAGACCGCCAGCTTTTTGGCCGCGCAGCAAGACAAGGGGACCCGGGAAGCGCGAGTCACTACGCAAGTTTTGAAGATGACGTGCTACGCAGAAATTTGCCGGGAACCATATCCGCAATCTTTAGCCGCCTGGGGTTGTTTTCTGCCTTGGCTGTTCGTTGGGCTCAGTACCGTGCCGGACACAAGGCTTACCAGAACAGGTTGGCTGTGCAACGAACGGACTCCTGGCTGGAAGATTCCCTGGGATTCAGCGGAAACGACGTTGGTTAATGTAAGTTTTTACCACCAGAGCTTTAGACGCAGGTAGTCGATTGCCTGATGCGAAAGAATCCACCAGAGAGTTCGCTTTCCGGCGAAAATCTTCGCGATGCCGGTCATGCCGGGGCGAAACCACTCCGGTGTATATCGAACAAACTCGCCACGTACGGCAAAGGTATTTTCCTGATCCTTTACTGTTGCTGTCGGACTCATGAGGGTTGTCCTAAATCTATACACGTAGTCCGGGTGGCTCTTGATTCCCATCAGGCCTTCTCCGCCAATTTGAACGTTGTTTACTTCCAGTTCGCTTACATCGGCTTCCATGTATATATCCTTAATTGAAGCCATCTGGAAAAGTTCACTGCCTTGATTTACGTGGGCGCCAATCCTTTTTTGCAGGTCGCCTTCTATGATAACGGCGCTGTCCGATTCGCAACGGATTACAGAACGGTTTAACTTGTAGCGTACAGTCTTGAGCCTGGCCTGAGTCTGGGCGAGTTTTGCCTGTTGGATTCGCAAATCAGCAAGTTGCTTGTTCGCCTGGGCTTTCTGGATTTCCCTTTTGTTATCCTGCTCCTGTGCAAGCAGGTCTGCTTCTTCCAGCATTAAATCCTTCTGGTCGAGCCTCAATAGCTCATCGCCCTTATAGACGATGTCGCCTGGCTTTACGTTTACGCTCTTTATGAATCCATCAAACGGAGCGCTTATGTAGGTGATGTGGTCTGTCTTTAGCATGGCCGGAGAACTGACCCTGTATTCTATCGGGACGAGCGTAGCGAACAAAACGAATCCTAATAGAAGAATGCCGATAAGTTTTGCCCACGTATGTTCGTGTCCAAGCAACTTTGCAAACGCGCTCCTTATTGCATGAACGAGCCTTTTGCCAAACCATCCGCTTTTCTTGTGAAGCTCTTCTAGCCTTGCACTTACAAGCGAGGCTGTAAGATATATTTGCGTTGCTTCATCATTTCCGAAAGGTTTGGACGTTCTTTCACATGTAAGAATTGCAATGGTATCGTCACCCCGACGCACAGGCACAGAAAGCAAATTACCCGCACCATGGGTCTTGCTGTAATATTCGTGAACATGGGTTACTATGGAAGAATCTTCAGCCTGCGCTGGATAGGCGATGTTTGCATCCTGTTCGTATGCCTCTTCCATGGCATTTTCAAGGTCTCGGACCACCTGCATCTTTTTTTCAAAATGATCCGTATGGCTTATTGCGGCAAGTACAACGTAGTCGTGCTTGACCATGCCAAGGCTCACTCGTTCTGCATGGTGCCGATCTGCAATTTCGCCAGTAAGCGCGAGACTAGCCGTCTTGAAAGTTTTTGCTTCTCCCACAATCCTCACGACATCCAGCATCTCGCTCATCTGCCCAATCTTGGAACTCGTTGTTTGCAACGCGTTCTGCAAAGCCTTGATAACGGCGTTTGGGTCAAATTGAGGTTTTTCTGGATTTTCTTTAGTCATGGGCATACGAGTAATATTTGGAAAAAATAAAAAAAATAAGGGAAACACAGGGATAGAATTTTTACATAAAACCCAGTTTCAAAGAGTTATCAAAGATTGTCTCACCTAAACATTGATAGCTAATGAGCTAAATTTCAAAGAAATCTTTTTTGCGATTTGCAAATTTTCGCACATCGTCCCAAAGTTTTGCAGAATTAAGTAAGCACCACTACAGGACGTGTACAGCGTTTTTTTTAGTTCATCCAGCTAAATTACTTGTTTATTCCCAAAACGCCTGTACAACGCTTTGCAAGCTGCTGTTTGCTTGTTCTACGTAATTACCCTTAATTTTTTTCTGCAGGGCACTATGAGTTGAGTATGAGGATTTTTTATATAAAAGTTTTCTATTCAATATCTGAGAATAGTTATTACTCATACTTCTACTAACTAATCATTCTCCTACTACTTCTACTACTATATAAGGCTTGCAAATTTTTGTTGCGACCCGTTGCCAACTTTTGCCAGTTGCAAAGGGCGTTTGCATTTTGTTGCTAATCGCTGCGATTTGCAAAACAATCAACAAAAAAAAATTGAGTTCCCTAAGGAACCCAAAGGATTATTATGCCAAAACTCAAAGACTGTCTCAAAGTCACTTTGACTGGACTTGAACATCTGTATCTTTTCCCTGCAGAGCAAGCAGGCCATTCCGTACGATTGCAGCGCATTCCTCCGGAGAAAGAACAACCTCCCCGCGAATCTCCTGTGCGTGACGTTCCTTTATCGCCTGCCAAAGCTCCGGAGTAAATAACTCGTCAATATCCATGCCAGTTTCCAGGAGGCGCTGGCATACTTCATAGCTGGGCGTGGACTTGCCTTTCTTCCAGGCAGTGATGCTTGAGGCGTTCAAGCCCAGCTCTGCAGCCAGGCTGTTGGCGTTACGATTTGTACGGGAGAGAAATTTTTCGATGTTCATGCAACAAATTTAAACAAAATTTGCATAATAGTCAAATAATTTTTGATAAAATTTAATTTCCCTCTTGAATTTTTGCATAGAAGTGAATAAATTTTGTAAAGAAAACAAATAAGTTTGAATAATATGCAAGATAATTTGAATACAAGGCAACAGAAAGTTTGGCAGGTCGGCATTACCGAACAGGCCAAGCAGGCGCTGATGGAACTTTCCAAGCGAAACAGGGACAAGGGAGTGCCAACCACTCAAGGTATGATCGCTTCCGCTTTGATTTTAAGGGCCTATGAAAATGGCGAATCCGTTCTGGGCTAAGGTTTCATTCAGTGACTTCATAAAGCATTTCCGTAAAATGACGGACGATCAAATCGTCGCCGATATCAAGGAGTCCATGGACGTTCTTGAGGATGCTATTTCCGATGGGACCAGCTTTGGCGCGTTCCTTGTTCGCATTTCCCAGGAAAGGATAAAGCTACGTGGCGAAGTGAACAGGGCAAACGCACTTGCAGGCCATGAAAAAGCAGGTCATGAAATCAGGAATCCAAGGCCACCAAAACCACAGCCCAAGTTTCCATCAAAGGAAGATCTTTACGATTTCTGCGCAGAGAGTTCACTTGATGAATCGCTTGCGCGTGAATGGTTCGAAATAACACTCAGTAGAGGAGGTAAGACGCGAGAAGGAACGATAATTGAAAACTGGAAGGGTGCAGTCACGAGATATGTGGAAGCGCGACTGAAAAATATCGAGAAGGCTACCAAATGAAAAATTGAATCCAAAATATCAACGAATCAAAACAAAAAAGGTAAAAAATGTCGAACGAAATGATTTCTCAAAGCCAGGGCACCAGCGGAATGCTGGTAGATACAGGTTTCATGATGAGCTTGAGCGAACTCAAGCTGCGCGCAAATATGGTGGGACAGCTCAAGCGCGAACTGATGGTGGATAAGGTCCACTTCGGTACTATTCCGGGCTGTGGCGATAAGCCCACGCTCCTGAAAAACGGAGCAGAACTCCTGTGCATGGCGTTCCGTCTTGCAAGCGGAACCCACGCGGACATTAACGATCTGGGTAACGGTCACCGCGAATACACCGTCACGACCACGCTTACCAGCGGTGGCGAACTTGTGGCAACTGGAATCGGAAGCTGCAGCACCATGGAAAGCAAGTACCGTTATCGCGGAAGCGAGCTTGAAAATACCGGAAAGCCTGTTCCGAAGGAATACTGGAACAAGAAAGACCCCTCGACCCTTGGAGGCAAGGGCTTTACCGCGAAGAAGGATGAAAACGGTCGCTGGATGATTTTCAAGAAGGGCGACAAGAAACTTGAAAATCCGGATATTGCGGACGTCTATAACACCGTCCTGAAGATGGCCTCGAAGCGTTCGCTCATTGACGCGGTTCTCAAGGCAACAGGCGGAAGCTGTGAGTTCACCCAGGACCTTGAAGATACTGTCGAGAATGTCCCGATGGATCAGCCGCCGGAATATTATGGCGAAGAACCGTTCCAGAATGCGGCTCCCCAGGCGCCACAGCAGGAACAGGCTGGCGACCGCAAGACAAAGTTCATTGGCGTGTGCAACAAGATGAACCCGCCTGCAATCAAGGAGGCTCTGCGCAGATTCAACTGCGAGAAGCTGGAGGACCTTAACGAAGGTCAGCTGGACGATTTCTATCGCGAGGCGAAGAAGATTGAAAACGATATGATGCAGGAGGTGAATTTCTAATGGAAGCGACAATCAAGAATGCAGAGGCCAAGATGATTAACGAAAACGTTGAAGAAGCCGTTGAAATCCAGGTGATTGAAATTGAAAATCCCAATGCCGTTATGCTTGTGGACGAAGGAAAGCAGTTCGTAATCAAGACGGACTGCAAGGACCCGGAAACCCTGTTCATGGATAAGGACAATTTCCTTCCCATGATTAAGCAGGTCAAGAAGATCGCGCGTGGACTTGTTGCAGACGTGCATACCGAAAATGGCTACAAGGCTCGCAAGGCTTTGAACGCAAAGCTCGCGAAGCTCAAGAACGCCATCGAGGACGAAGGCAAGAAGGTCGCTGCAGCGCTCAAGGCGAAGCCCAAGAAGGTTGACGAAACCCGTCGAACCATCAAGGAAACGCTGGAAATGCTGCAGGAGGAAACCATGGCTCCGATCCGCGCAATTGAGGCGCGCCAGGCGGAAATCGTGGATATTACCAACCTTCCTGCAACAGCCATCGGCTGTGACAGCGTAGGCTGTCAGCAGGTGCTTGAGGCGATCAGCAGCCACGAACATGATGCGGACTATTGGGATGAAAGCTATGCCGAAGCGATGGACGCCATCAAGGACGCTAAGCGCCAGGTTGAGGGCATCAAGGCAAGCGCTGAAAAGCAGGAAGCCGAACGTGCCGAACTTGAAAAGCTGCGCGCCCAGCAGGCTGAATTTGAAAAGGCCGCGAGGGAGAAGGCAGAAGCCGAAAAGCGTGAAGCCGAGGAACAGCTTCGCAAGGCACAGATGGAGGCGCAAGCCGCCAAGCTGGATGCAGAACGCGCAAAGCAGGCTGCAGCCGAAGCGGAGAAGCTGACCCACGTTGACTGTGGCGAAGCGGATGCCAGGGCTACGCGTGAATCCATGCTTTTCCCCAGCGATGAACAGGAATATAAGCGTCTCGTAAATCGCGAGGTGCTTGAGGACTTGCAACGTTATGGCATTGGCGAAGAACTTGCCAAGCAGCTCATAACGGATATCGTTCATGGCAAGGTGCGTCACCTCCGCGTGATGTACTAGACTCAGGACGACACCTATAGCAGGCGCGTTTCCGGTGCGCGATATCACCGGATTTTTTTTCTGACTAAAAAATCAAAACCATAAAAAAAGAGGTATGACCATGCACTATGAATCCCGTGCAAAATTTGATGAAACTTTCGCCAACGTCGCAGGCGTAACAGCAAGCGAGATGAAGGCCAGCTTTGACGAAGTACAGCAGGCTTACAGATGGATCGAGGCTGTTGCCGCTGAATGTACGAACGTCGCGCTTGAGGGTAGGATTCGCTTTACCATTTTCCATCTGGACGGGGAGAGGCTTGTCGAGAGGGAGTATTTCACTTACGAACATAAGGAAAAGGTTTCGTGGAACAAGATAAAAAGCATAACATAGACGAACGTTATGTGCGGGAACTGGAGCGGACTGTGGCCCAGCTCAAGGAAGAACTGCGCATTGCGAACGTCAACTGTTCCGTCAATGTTCAGGAGAGGAACTGTGCCCTTTCCAGTCTCGCAGAATCCAAGGATGTGAACAGCATCCTTGACTTTAGGAATTGTCAGCTTCACAAACTGGCTCTCCATGCGTTGCACGCTTGCTTTCTCTGGAGAGCAAGATTTCTTCAAGTTACGCTGGAACAGTTTGAGAAGCCCGACGCTAAAATGTTACGCCATCGAAATGAACTCCTGGTTTGGAGTGCCATTTTCGAGGATGCATGGAAAAGGGACGTGAAGAAATTCCGTTCCTTTTTTCCACAGGACTTTATGAGACGCATGAGAATGCGTCACAATCTGGAGAGCGTGAGCCATGGATGATTTTGATAAGGAAATTTGCTCCATCATTGCCATGGTTGACGCAAATAACAGGCTGGAGTGCCTGCGTAAGGTCTATCGAGAGACTGTACTTGAAGATGGGGAAGGGAAGAATATCCCGCTGGAGCGAAAACAGTTCGCTGTGGCGGAAAGTCTCACGAAGGGCTACCTGGAAGCTGCCTTTCGTCTAGGCGTTCCTGTGGAACGTCTTTTGAACGGGCTTATGATCAATTTCACACTGCCTTTCGTGGCAGCGATCCACAAACTTGAAACGAAGGAAGGCGAAGAATGACTGCGGATGAACTTCTTACAAAGACCGACCTGGAGAAGGCTGTTTCCACCTTGAAAAACGAGCTTTTAGACTCCATCAGTGCTATGATTGGAGGCGGAGCTTCAGCCGGGAGTCGTGTTCTCAACGTCAAGCAGGCGGCAGAGTACCTCAAATGTGCAGAGGATACCGTTAGAAAGCGTGCTCAACGTGGTGAAATCGCCTATTCAAAAGACGGTCGCGACCTAAAATTCTACATTAGCGATCTAGATGAATACTTGCGCTCTAAAAGGATTATGTCGGTTGATGAGGCTTCACAAAAAGCGTCACTTCTGCGTCACTTTAGATAGGTGCAAACGCTCTGAAACCCTTATAAATAAAGGAATCTAGCGAAATTGGCATTTTAATGAACAATTATAATCCGAAACGGTAAAATTAACAGTTAACAATTAACAATTAACAATTTATAGTAAGGCGGCGGAGCCGCGATAAAACTTCATTGTTCATTGTTCATTGTTCATTATTCATTTCTATATGAGGTAATATCATGAATTACAATGATGAAGCAAAAGAAAATTTCAAGGCTCTCGCCAAGAACCCGTATCCTGGTCGTGGCATCGTCCTCGGCACTA